>DAHVAM010000039.1 GCA_027314605.1 Microcaldota archaeon | reverse complement strand
CCTTGTCAAGAGGCATCTTCTTCGTGTGAATCTTAAGTATCGCGTATCTTGCTTCTGGGTCAGGCATCGGTATCTCGACTATCTTGTCGAATCTTCCAGGCCTGAGCAACGCTGGATCGACATCTTCAGGCCTGTTTGTCGCTGCCAATACGACCACATTCTTCAGCTCCTGGAGTCCGTCCATTTCTGTAAGAAGCGTGTCTACGACCCTCTCAGTAACCCTGGAATCGTCGGACGAGCCCCTGACTTTTGCGATGGAGTCAATTTCGTCTATGAATATTATGCATGGAGACGCGAGCCTTGCCTTCCTGAATATCTCTCTGACTGTCTTCTCGCTCTCTCCCACGTATTTGCTAAGGACCTCAGGCCCCTTGATGGAGATGAAGTTTGCTTCCCTCTCGGTTGCGACGGCCTTTGCAAGCATCGTCTTGCCTGTTCCGGGAGGCCCTACAAGCAGTATTCCCTTGACAGGTCTTGTGCCCATCTTCTCGAATCTCTCAGGTTCCTTCAATGGAAGCTCGACGGCTTCGCGCAGCTCTTCCTTGACCTTCTCGAGCGCGCCTATGTCGACCCAGTGGACATTCGGCCTTTCTACGAAGACCTCGCGGAGCGCGCTTGGCTGGATGTTCTTGAGCGCTTCCTTGAAGTGCGAGCCATCTACAGTGAGGTTTGTGAGTATGTCGACCGGGATGCTCTGCTTGTCTATTATCTTCGGAAGTATTGTCCTCAATGTCGCCATTGCGGCTTCCCTCACCAGCGCGTTAAGGTCCGCACCGGTGTATCCGTGTGTAATTGAAGCTAGTTCGTCTATGCTGACATTCTTTGCCAGAGGCATGTTCCTTGTGTGGATTTGAAGTATCTGCTTCCTTGCGTTCCTGTTCGGCACCCCTATCTCTATTTCTCTGTCGAATCTTCCCGGTCTCCTAAGCGCAGGATCGATCGCGTCGGGGCGGTTTGTCGCCGCAAGTATTATTACCTGTCCCCTTGGGGGCATCCCATCCATGAGCGTGAGTAGCTGCGAGACCATTCTCCTCTCGACTTCGTTCGTTGCCTCCTCCCTCTTAGGGGCTATGGCATCGATCTCGTCCATGAATATTATTGTGGGCGCCTTCTCGTTGGCGTTCTTGAATATCTCCCTCAGCTTCTCCTCGCTCTCTCCCACAAACTTGCTTACAAGCTCAGGGCCCGAAATCGAGATGAAGTTTGCATCGCTCTCGTTGGCTACGGCCTTCGCTAGCAGTGTCTTTCCTGTTCCCGGAGGGCCGTAGAGGAGAACTCCCTTTGGCGGGTCTATCCCCAGCCTTTCGAAAAGTTCAGGATAGCGTATCGGAAGCTCCACAATTTCCCTTATCTTCTGCTTTGCATCATCGAGCCCTCCGATATCCTCGTAGTGAACGTCGCCTATCTTGACAATCGACTCTGAGACTGGCTCCTCCTTTACTATGAGGTTTGTCTTCGCCCCGATCTTCACTATTCCATGAGGTATGACCTGCACGACAAGGAAGTTGAAGACAAGTCCGAACATAGGGATCGGTATTGAGTCTCCCTTCGTAAGGGGCCTGTTCTCTAGCCTTCTCTTCGCATACTCTGCGAAGTCCGGAGAGAGCGGAGGCCTCTGGCTTGGAGGAGGCGCAAGTGTTACCTTCTCTGCCTCCTTCGCCTCTGTCTTTGATACGAATATCTTGTCGCCTATCCCTACCCCCAGATTCTGCCTGAGATAGCCGTCAATCCTTATGAAGCCGAGCCCTTCATCGCTCGGATGGGCCTGCCAGACAGTCGCTGCTGAGGCCTTGATCTTGCCCTTGATTTCTATTACATCCCCGGAGACTACACTCAGGAGCCTTCTCGACTTGGAGTCTATCCTTGCTATGCTCCTTCCGGAGTCTGTGACCAGCGCATCGGCTACCGTCAATTCTATGCTGCTGCTTGTAGCGCCTGCCGCTGCCATGATAATCGAAAATTAAGGAGAATGTTCCCCTGAGTTGGTATAAATATGGCTCAAAAAGGTATATATTCCCATTCTAGAGAGTCTGGCTATTAGCCGCACAGTCAGCACCCTTAGAGATAGCTTCTAATATTATTTTAGACTGGGACGTGCCTTCATCGCAGGCAAGCCAGGTCTAGGCACTCCTTCCTAGCCGTACTTTGTCACCTACTTGCAGCGTTGAAGAGGCATTCGTCTCCAGTACCTCATTTCCAGTATGGCATATTACCTGGGTTGAATAGGGAGTGGCATTGTACGCCGCGGTGATGGCGTTGTTGGTTATCCAGAACTGCTTCAGAGGCATTATTGTGTTCTTCATCCAGAAGCACGCGTTGGACCGGTTAGCAAAGATGAAGAGCATCCCATAGCAGTTGCCTAGGCCGTTGCAGTTTCCCATGGATCTCCGGCCCATCAGTCCTGTTGTTTGTTGACTAGGAGTCAGAGCCAGATAGGCGTTGACTGTTTTGGATGTGCCATTGTAGTATGATATCTGCAATGCGGCTATATGCTCGCTGGCCAATATGGATGAAGTTGCGCCTATCCCATAGACGTAGGAGAATAGGAGGATTGCTGCTATGACAAGAACTGTTGGAAACCTCTCCATCCTATTACTTGAAGTGCGCCGTCTCAGTTACGTTGCCCAGAAGAGTGACAACAGCGAATGGGCTTGCGCCTGAGTAGCAGCCAATACCTGCGCAGGTCCAGTTCACGAAGCTATGCCTGTACGCCGCGGCCGCCGAGATCACTTCGACAGACCCTATTGTGTAGTTCCCTCCGAAGAGAACAGACCCATCCGTTTGATTGTTGGTTATTGTTGTAAGCGTGTATACGGTCTGGTTCTTCTGGAAGTCTGCTATCTCCGTTATATTCGTATCCATCGTAAGGTTCTGCGAGCTCTTCACCCCTGAATAGCAATTAAGGCCTGAGCACGACCATCCCGTGAAGACGTATCCGATGGAGGGGAATGCTGAGATGTGCGCCCTTGAGCCGGCCTTGTAGTAGCCTGCGCCGCTTACTGTCCCCCCTGCAGGAGGATTGGAGGCGGTCTTGAGAACGTATGTGTTGTTGCTCAGGTAAACGAAGTTCGCGATCTCGGTGATGTTCGAATTCAACGCGACCTTCGAGGTTGGGGAGGTTCCGCCATAGCAGCCGATTCCGGCGCATGTCCAGTTCACGAAGCCATAGTTGAGTGCGGGCTTCGCCGTTACATTGACCACAGTTCCTGGAAGATACGTGCCTATCGAAGGCGAGACAGATCCGCCGATGTTGGGGTTTGCGTTTGCAAGGAAGCTGTAGAAGACAGCCTTCGTACTCTTGAAGTTCGCTGTCTCAGTGATGTTGTTATTCATCGCCACAGTGCCGTATGAGAGAGGGCCGGTGAAGCAGCCGTTTCCCGCACAGGTCCAGTTTACGAAGGTGTAACCGTAGCCTGGCACCTCGGATATTTCAACTGATGTGCCAGCGGGGTAGCTTCCGCTTGGCGGATAGACTCCGCCTGACCTTGAGGGATTTACAGAGGTTACCAGGTTTGCTGTTGCCATAGGAACCGTGAATGAGGATACAGCTGATGAGTTTTCATACGGATAGTCGCCATTCAGGTAGGGATAGGCGCTTGTGATCACGAATGCGTTCAGTGATGCGGTAAGCAGGAGAACTGTTGCAGCCAGGTAGATGATTGTGGTCGTCCTCATCCGATCGAATGTAGTAAAACAGAGAAATCTAAAAATATATGCATATGGGCAAAGACCTAAATTTATCTAACATAGACAGATTGTCCTCTTCTTCCATTCCAAAAAAAGAGTTGCATAAGTTTTATCTTGCCTTTGGCTTTGCGCCCATTGTAGTTGTTGCGCCTTTAGTCTGCATTTTAAGCCGGTTTAAGTGCAGGGCCTTTTCGACAGAAACATTATTATATATCTTTCGCATCATATATCACTCAATTAATCCTGACGTTAGTGTTTCAAATGGGAAAATTTGGATTGGCAGATGAGCTCCTTGTCAGCGTCTGGGTATGCAGAAGATGCAAGGCCAGGAACAGGGCAGGAGTGGAGAAGTGCAGGAAGTGCGGAAGCAAGTATCTTAGAGTCAAGAGGAAGGAGGCAAGAGTCAAGAAGTAAGCCTAGTTTTATGCATATTTAGAAGGTAATTACATGGCAGATCTTACACCCATAGAGAACGAGGTTCTCAACGCAATGAAGGAGATAGGAGCCACTTCGGAGGAAAAGAAGAAGACGGCTGACGACATAGCAAAGAAGTCCAATAGGCCGAAGAGCCTTGTGACAAATGCACTGGTAACACTTTTGAACAAGGGAGCCGTGAAGAGGGTTGCCAGGGAGAAGTCTGCGGGCTATTACATAATAAGCCCATCCGCTTGAGTGATTTGCATGGAAGGGGAAGGTGCAAGTTCTGAATCCGTTGAGTTCTCAGCTAGGTGGAGGAACTGGGTAGTCATAAAGAGGACCACCATAAGGCAGGACACCAAGCCAGAGGAAGTGGCGTTCAGCCTCGCGTCCATAAGGCAGACCATAGACAGGAAGGCATTCGAAATACTGGGAATAAACACGCAGGAGCTTGACAATTACGCAGCGAAGGTATGCACAGGCAAGAGGAAAAGCTTCAAGGACATGGCGGAGACAGTGCAATCGTTGACTTCTTCAGAGGCGAAGGGCCTTATAGAAAAATCTTGCGCGGAGAAACCTGAGCTCGGGGAAATCGCAAAGACATACCTCTTCAGGAAGGTAATACAGGGGCTGGGATTCGACTTTGATGTCAACCAGGAGATGCTTTCCAAGGTGTATCCCAACCTCAAGATGCCCAAGCCTAGGGGAAGGATGCCGAAGAAGTAATGCGTGCGGGAAATGCCTTCTTCAGAATCAGATCCTACTCCTTCAAGAATCTGCATCTTCATGAGGCACGGAGAAAGCCAGGCAAATGTGACATTCACTTACAGCACCGACCATGACAAGCATCCACTTACTCCTTACGGAACAGAGATGGTCGAGAATGCTGCGAAGGAACTCTCGAAGCTGAAGAAGATAGACAAACTTTATACCAGCCCGATAATGAGAGCAAGGCAGACTGCTGAGATAGTCTCAAAGCACATCAAAATAAAACCAGAGATAGCCCCCCT
>DAHVAM010000038.1 GCA_027314605.1 Microcaldota archaeon | reverse complement strand
TGAAAACGACATACTGAACTCGCTCTCATCGTACATGCAGCAGTACGGCCTGATGCGCAACTCGACAAGCCTGGTGTTCGTGAACCTGAGCGACATAGGCTCCCTGCCAGGGAACTCCACGCTCATAATCCCATCGGGACTCATGCCCTCCGCGCTCCTGCCATTCTCCGGCTCGAATCCCGACTCGCCAAGGAACGATATAAGGGGACTGCTCTCCAAGGGAGACACCATAATCTACGTCGGGTACAACTTCTCGCGGTCCATAGAAAACGGGATAAACTATGTCAATTCCAACAGCACAATAAGCGCGCTCAGCGGCGCAGGCATAACCTCAGGTAGGCTGGTGATAGGCAACAGCACGGCGAACACGCTGTACTTCAGCACTCCGTCCTTCTCGTTCGTAAACGGCTCAGTCTATGGTCCTGTCTCATACAAGCGCGCGGAGAACGGCACCATAGTGGCTTTATCGGATTACCCTTCCGTAGGGTGGCAAAACGCAAGCGACCTGGCACACGACATAACTGTGGTGCTCTTCAAGAGGTTCTGGCTGAATACCATCGGCTCGAGCTACATCGAGAACATTACAGGCAGCGGCCAGGTGCCTCTCTTCACGACAAACGCGCTGATAAACAACACAGTCGGCGTAAACGGCGAGATAAACAGCTCATACTCGCTAGTGACCCTGGAGCTTTTCAACAGGAGCAGCTTCATAATAAGGGAGCATCCGTTCACCAACAGGTTCCAGAACAACGGCACCCTGGGAATTCCAGGCATGGTGGGCGACGGGCAGACCATACCGCTCTCCATATCGGCAAAATCGGCGCCCAGCCTTGGCGGCGTTTCTGTAGGCAACTTCTCCAAGAACGCGCTCCTCTTCCACGTCGACATATACAACGGCAGCGGCGGCTACATCTACTCGCTGCCAGTGGGCTTCTTCAACACCTCACTCGGCGTTGTGATATACACCTCATTCGACTTCAGGCCAGGATACTACATAGCCTCGCTGCGCGACATCAACAACAGGCCGTATGAGGACGCGCTCTTCTACATACCATACCTGCGCCTTTCAGCAGTGACGCTGAACTTCGTGAACGGCACCTTCGTGGTGAGGGTGGTGAACAACAACCAGACAGGCACCGGCATACCCTACAATGCAAGCCTCAACCGCGGATACCAGCAGTCGGGGGTGGTTGAAAACGGGCTGCTCAGGTACACGCTGCCGAGGGGCTCGGTGATCCCATACGGCAACCAGTCTCTCTCGTTCGACATGTACGGCACGCGGTACACCTACTCGCTGAGGTACTCAAAGCCCATCGGCACGAGAATTCCGCCGCTGTACATAGAGTTCGGCATAGCTGCCATAGTCATAGTTGTGCTGAACCTGCTTGTCAAGGATCCGAACAGGGACGACTTCTTCGTCGACGTGCCTCTCTTCCCCCCAACGCAGAAGACTGAAGTCAAGGCGACGTCTCCAGAGATCCTCGGAATATTCGACACTGTGAACGAGCGCTTCGGGTGGAGGCACATGCCTCTCACAGCCGAGGAGATAAAATCAGGGATAAGCTCGAACATACGCTACGACAACATGCCCATAATGATAACCTCAGAGAACTCATCGGAGATACTGTACAGGATGGCGAACAAGGGCGAGATCGACATAATACCGCCGTACTTCATGCCCAGAAAATGGGGCAGCGACGCGAAGCATGACATCGAGTACCTCGTCATATTCAGGAAGCTGCGCGATTTCGCTGTGAAGAACGCGATGCTTTTCACTGACCTTGATTCCGCTGGCGAGACTGACATGGTGGCCACGAACAGGGGCGTGCAGAACTACATATATATCTACTCAAAGGCATCAGGCGTCAGGGGCATAAAAGTGAGCCACGGGACCAGGCTGTTCCTTGTCTTCATCGACTCTGAGACCAGGCTCCAGTTCATGGACAAGCTCTCCAACACGTATGGGAATGAGGCGGAGAGGCTTAGAATGAATATCGAGGCCTCGAGCATAACTCTCCTCGACACAGAGAATCTCAACAAGCTCCTCTATTAGCCCTGGAACCTCTCGCGCATGGCGTCTATAAGCGCCTTCACCGCGCCCTCGAGGTTTTCCTTCCCAGGCCCGTACGCTCCTGCGGCGCAAGGGTGCCCTCCACCGCTTCCCAGAATCGATCTTCCTGTCTCCTGCATCATCCTTCCGAGATGCATCCCCAGCCTCCTGTCCAGGGGCGACCTAAGCCTGGCCGAGACTGTAACTTCCTCCTTTCGCTCAGACCAGAACACTGAGCCGTCTGCCCCGAAATTTATGGCTGTCTCGGCGGCGAGGTTCGCAGCGCCTCCGGCCTTCCCGTGCATGAGGATATAATCGCCCACCACCTCAATCTTCGCTCCGAAGAGGTCCTTCATCAATGCGTACCTGTCCTTCACCTGTACATCCTGATGGAAATACTCCACTATCTCTGAGTAGCTTGTATCTGCTATCTCGAGCAGCTCCGCGACCTGCTTGAAGGTAAGCGCCGTGGCGTTCTGGAAGTCCGAAGAGTCTGCGATTATCCCGTTAAGCAGGAGCATTGCCGCCTCCTCATCAACCTTCTCTCCATTCCTCTTAAGTATCTCATAGACTATGCTGGATGCCGAGTTGTAGTTTTCGTCGTTGAAGACGATGATGCTCTTTCCGAGCGTGTAGTCCTTGACTGCATGGTGGTCTATGAATATGAGATCCGCTTCCCGGCTGAGCAGCTCCCGCTTCATGCCTCCCAGAGCATCGAGATTGTTGGCATCTGTCACAATGACGACCTCCCTGTCCCAAGGGAGCTTGTCGAGCAGCTGGCCCTTGAACTTGGCCTGCTTCAGCATCCTCTTTGCGTTGTTTGTTATAAAATCGGGGGTGACTACCACCGCGTCGCTGAAGCACTTGGAAAGGGCAATCGCGGATCCCACGCCATCCCTGTCGCCAACAGTGTGGAAAGTGAACGCCGCCTTCTTGTTCCTCAATTCTGATATGATGTTGCAGATTCTGTCAAAACTCGCGAAATCAGTCAAGCCATTCCCTGGGCCTGCCTGTAAAGGCCGGTTATCCTCTCATTGAGCTGCTTCTCCCTGTTCCTGAGGTCCGTGTAGGTCTTGTTTGCCGACTGAAGCCTTGTTTCAGTCAGGGAAAGCCTGTCCTTCAAGTCCTCCGAAGCTTTCTCCTTCGTCGTCTCCACTATGACTCCGCCCACGCTTATGTAGACCTTCCCGTTAGACTTGCCGAGCTCCTCCACCGCCCTGTCCATGTCCATCTTCTGGCTCTGGAACTGCTCGACCTGCAATGCCACGCTCCTCAGCTGCTCCTGCAGTATCTGGTAATCCTTGAGCAGTTTCTCTAGTTCATTCTCCTGCGGTTGCTGTGCTCCGGTTGCCATCCTATCATCCAAAACAAATACTGTATACTATGGGAAGAAGCATTTTATATTGTTATTGCCTACTATTTGCCGGTAAGCGATGGAAAGCTTGAAGAAACAGAAGGCAGGCGATAAGGAGAAGACCGAGAACCCGTTCGGCCACCTCACGCGAAAGGCCACCACAACCCCTTCAGGGATAGAAAAGCTTCTTGGCATAAGGACTACCATATCTACCATAATATTCGACCTTTCGGAAGTCCAGATAACGGGACTTACCGGAGTGGAGAAGACACTGGAGCCTCTGCTTAACATCGGCGCCGACCAGATACTGGGCAAACTGGCAGGAGACGATATCAGGGCATTCTTCCACGGCCAGATAAGCGAGGAGGAGTATCTAAATCGGATAATCGCAAAAAACGGCTGGAAGATAAGCAATGAGCGCCTCAAAAGCATAATACGGGAGAACTTCAGGGAGATAGAGGGCACCAGGCAGATAATAGAGAAGCTTAAGTCGAACGGTTTCAAACTAGGCCTTCTTTCAGTGCACGGCAAGGAATGGATAGATTATGCCAACCAAAAATTCGATTACCACAGGCTTTTCGATTCTGTCATGTATTCGTTTGAAATCGCACTTTCAAAGCCCGACAAGAAGGCCTACCAGCTGATGATGGAGAAGCTGGGTTCAAAGCCGGAGGAATGCATCTTCATCGACGATCAGCAGAAGAACCTGGATCCTGCAATAGAGCTAGGGATGAAGGCGATCCTGTTCAAGAACGCGGGGCAGTTGGAAAAAGACCTCAGGCAGATGGGCATACAGATCTAAGCGCCGAAACAGAGGCCAAAAGCCCCGGCAGGAGACCTTGAAGCCTCCCTGATTCAACCTAAAACTATCCGACTTCATGTCCGAAGAAAGGCTTAAAAACACAGAGATGCATACGATATCGGGATATTTATGGCAGGAGACGCAAGCAAAAGGGTAGGCATCGGGATAAAAGGGCTTGACGAGCTCATACAGGGCGGCGTGCCGAGAGGCAGCTTTACTGTAATAAGCGGCGGCCCGGGAACCGGCAAGTCGATCTTCGGCATGCAGTATCTCGTGAACGGCGCAAGGAACGGCGAGAAAGGGCTCTTCATAAGCGCGGAGCAGCCTGAGAATGACATAATCGAGCAGGCAGCCCAGTTCGGCTGGGACCTTCAGAAGATGAAGGGAACGCTAGACATAGTCGCTGTCAACACCGAGGACCTTTCGGAGATCAACGCCGTAAACACTATCAGGGAGCTGCTCGACGGCCAGCAGTACAGCCGCCTCGTGATAGACAGCCTTTCATCCTTCATCTACTCGCCATCGACGCCGCTGAGGATACTCACCGGCGCAAGCAAGGGCATCGACCCCTCGGTGATGAGCGACGTCAGGAGGGCGAACGTCATGCTGCTCATAGACATGGCCAAGAGGACAGGCATAACCGCACTAGGCCTCGCCCAGAAGATAGAGGGCACCGCAGGCGAAACATCAGACATGGTAAGCGAATTCAAGGGAGACGGACTCATCAATCTGGCTCTAACTTCTATTGGTAGTGAAGAAAACAGGACGATTCAAATCAAGAAGATGAGGAAAACAAAATTAAATTCAATTCCATATAAATTTGAATTCTATGAAAATGGGATCGAAGTAATCCAGCAATGATTAGGTTTAATTAATGGCCTTAAAGGACAGTGTTTTCTCCTGGTTCATTCAATATATAGTGGAACCAAAGA
>DAHVAM010000037.1 GCA_027314605.1 Microcaldota archaeon | reverse complement strand
CGTCGACATAGGATACAAGATAGCGATGCTGGGCGTGCACATGGTGAATGCGGCAGAGGAAAGGGAGAAGAAGGACAAATGATATCCTTACGGGTACCAAAAACCATTAAAGCCCAAAAACAAGATAACTCTGTGATATTATGGAAAAGCTCTCCAACTTATTGAATCTTTCAGGAAGAACGGCAATAGTGACAGGAGGCGCCGTGGGCATTGGCTTTGGTATCTCCTATAGGCTGGCTGAAGCTGGAGCAAATGTGGTCATAGCGAACAGGACGGCAAAGGAGGGGGAAGACGCAGCCGCATCCTTGTCAAGGCAGGGATTCAGTGTGATCGCAATCCAGACGGATGTCTCATCCGAAGACGATGTAAAGAGGATGGTGGCGGAGACAGTGAAAAGGTTCGGAAGCATCGACATCCTTGTCAACAACGCGGGCATATATCCTGCTATCCCTCTCGCGCAGATGTCATTGCAAGATTTCGACAGGGTCCTTTCGGTAAACTTGAAGGGGGTCTTCCTCTGCACAAAGTATGCATCTGAGGAAATGATAAAGAAGGGCAGGGGAGGCAGGATAATAAACGTGACATCGATAGACGCACTTCATCCATCGTCTGTCGGGCTGGCGCATTACGATGCCTCTAAGCATGGCGTATGGGGCTTCACCAAGAACATAGCGCTGGAGCTGGCGCCCCACAGGATATGGGCAAACGCGATAGCCCCAGGGGGCATAATGACTCCCGGCACGCAGAAGCTCCAGCAGCAACCTGTCCCAATGCCTTCGGGTGTGGACATGCAGAAGATGATGGAGCTCTTCCTGCAGAGGATACCTATGCGCAGGCTCGGTGATCCTGATGACATAGGCAAGGTAGCGCTCTTCCTGGCGTCGGAGATGTCATCGTACATGACAGGCTCGCAGATTGTCGTTGATGGCGGAGTGCTGCTGATGTAGCTGGACAGCATGTTTTTTAAACTTTAGAGTGGTATGAGAAGCATGGCAGCCAAGACACAGACGTATGAAGACAAGGCAAGGCAGATAATCAAGGATAACAACTACATGGTCCTGGGAACGTGCAGCAAGAACGGCAAGCCATGGGCCAACCCTGTCCTGTATGTCCATGACGACGACTACTGCTTCTATTTCCTCTCGGCTGTGGACTCCAAGCACGTGGAGAACATATTTGAAAACCAGAGGATCGCTGTAGCGATATTCGATTCAAAGCAGAAGATAGGCAAGTCAGACGGAGTCGAGATGGAGGCTAAGGCTGTGCAGGTCGGCAGGAAGGACGTAGAGGGAGTGATAGAGATGTACAGCAAGAAAATATTCCCGAATTCCATGCTTTCACCTACCGAGAAATATGATCCTGACAGCTTCGTCGATCCTGCCGAGTTCAGGTTCTTCAAGGTAACTCCGCTGCATGTCTATGTCACAGGCCCTGAGAGAAGGGTGGAGATAGATCTCAAAGAATAGTATTGGTATCTCTTAAGGCGATCAGGACCTGCCTCTGAAGATGTCACACTCGTTGCATCTCCTCATGGTGCACTCCGGATCGATTCCGTAGAGGTGCACTCCCAGCTGCTTGGCGCTGTTCACAAAGCCCTGCAGGGCGACACCCTTCCGGGTCAACGCATAACCTTCGTACTCCTGCTTCCCAACTCTTTCTATTATGTCAGCTTCCCTGAGGTCGTCGAGGATCTCGCTGAGGTTCTTCGGCGTTATGCCTGTGCGCGATCTTATTGCATTGAAACGGGTTTCCGAGTGTTTTGCCGAGAAGAAGATCTCGAGGATAGGCACACTCCATTTCTTCCCTAGTATGTGCATGAGCGCGAGGGTCCTGCACCTGCCCACGGTCTTCGCCATGCTAGACTATCTGTTATCCTAATATAAAAGCGTAACGCGAAAGCCGTCTGCCTACTCGGATTCCTCGTTTGCCATGGCTATGCGTTCAAGAAAGCCTATCATCCTTGTGGCCTCCTTTCTTCTCAATCCGTCGAACCTGGTCTCGCCGCTGGCAAGTATCCTGATTATTATTGAGCAGAGCCACCTGCCGTTCAGCAGCTCCGTCTCCGTTATCTTGCTATAGTGTATGTTGACAAATCTCGACGGATTCATCACGTTTATCCCAGTGTAGAGGCTCCACATCGAGAGCTTGATTATCAACACCCTCTTATTCGTCGCAAACACAACACCAGGGGCCAGGCTCGCCCAGTAGCTCTGCCTCGAGCCCAGTATGATCCTCTCGCCGGGGGCAAGCATTACCTTCACCATCTTCCTGTATTTCCCCTCGATTCTGTAAAGTCCCAGCTGCTTTTCCTCACTCTCTATTATTGTTTCAAATCTGCTTGCCGCCATTGCACCAAATCAACTATGCGGGGGTTAATTATAAATCCAGCGGTATCATACCGAAGCGATTATAACTACGACTGACGCTATTGATGTATTGGTGGAAAGATGAAGGATCCGATATGCAACATGGAGGCCAACGAGAGCTCAAAGTTCAGGAGCAGCCATAAAGGAAAGGAGTACTATTTCTGCTCCCTCTCCTGCAAGCAGGCATTCGACAAGAACCCAGGCAAATATGCGAAGTAGGTGCGAATGGCAACAGACCCCGTATGCGGAATGTACGTCGATGAGAAAACATCGAAGCTGAAGGGCGAGCGCGAGGGCCGCGAGTATTACTTCTGCAGCACCACCTGCAAGATCCAGTTCGAACGGCCGGAGAAGGAGATGAAGGACCTGAGAAGAGCTCTCTATGTCTCATGGCCGATAACCGCAATAGTGGCGATCCTGACATACGCTCTGCATGCTGCCTATGGCAACTACATAATGCTGGTCCTGGCAAGCATAGTCCAATTCTACTCCGGACTTCGTTTCTACTACGGCCTTGAAGACGCTGTGAAGAACAGGTCTGCCAACATGGACACCCTGATAGCTATAGGCACGAGCGCTGCCTGGGCATACAGCGCAATAGTCACCATCTTCCCCTCCGCATTCCCCGTCAGTGGAATATATTTTGACACGTCCACGATCATAATCTCGCTTATACTCACTGGCACATACCTGCAGAGGCTTGCAGAGTCGAGAGCCTCGAACGCAGTCTCCTCGCTCATGCACCTGCAGCCCAAGACGGCGCACCTTGTAAGCGGGAAAAAGATAGTGGACAAGCCCATAGAGGAGATAAAGGTGGGGGACATTCTCCTTGTAAGAGTCGGCGAGAAGATACCTACCGACTCGATTATTATTGATGGCGAAAGCTCTCTCGACGAGTCGATGATCACGGGTGAGAGCATGCCTGTGACAAAGAGGAAGGGGGACAGGGTGACAGGAGGCACAATAAATTCCACAGGATCCCTCAGAATCAAGGCCGAGAAGATAGGGGAGGACACTACGCTCTCGCAGATAATAAGGATAGTACAGGACGCGGCCTCGAGCAAGGTGCCTATCCAGAAGCTTGCAGACAGGATATCCTCCTATTTCGTGCCGCTTGTCATAGCGATAGGTGTTATGGCTGCGCTGTCATGGTATGTCATAGGTGGAGTAGGCGCATCAACGTCAATGCTCGTATTCGTCAGCGTTCTCATCATCGCATGTCCCTGTGCACTCGGGATAGCGACTCCCGCAGCGCTTCTCGTCTCATCCGGCATGGCAGCAAGGAATGGCATAATCGTCAAGAGCGGCCAGGGGCTTCAGACAGCAAGCAGGGTGGACGTCGTTGTGCTTGACAAGACGGGGACCCTGACGAAAGGAAGGCCTGAGGTAACAGATGTGATATCTGTCTCTAAGTACAGGGAAAATGAGATCCTCAAGAGCGCCGCAGTTGCAGAGATGAACTCCGAGCATGTGCTAGGGAAGATGATACTGGAAAAGGCGAGGAAGGAGAAAATCGAGGCTGAGTTCCCGAAGAAATTCAATTACAGACAGGGAAGCGGCGTTACCGCAGTTGACGGCGATGGGAACAAGATAACAGTGGGGAACAGGGACATGTTTGAGAAAAAACAATTGGCAGGAATCGGGAAGAGGATAACGGGCCTTGAGAAAGATGGGAAGACGAGCCTGATAGTGGGGCTGAACGGAAGGATAATAGGCATAATCTGCCTCGCCGACACGCTGAAGGAAGACAGCGCAAAGGCAGTCAAGGCAATGAAGGATTCTGGAAAGGAGGTATGGCTGATGACAGGAGACAATGAACAGGTTGCAAGGGCGATCTCAAGGCAGGTAGGGATAGAGCATTTCATCGCCAACGCGAAGCCGAGAGACAAGATGGAGAAGATAGGCGAGCTGCAGAAGGAAGGGCATGTTGTGGCAATGATAGGCGACGGCGTCAACGACGCGCCTGCCCTCACAAAGGCAGACCTAGGCATAGCCATAGGCGCGGGAACCGACGTTGCGATGCAGGCAGGGTCGATAATACTGATCAAGAACAGCATATACGATGCATATTTCGCATTGGAACTGGGCAAAAGAACCATGTCAAAGATAAGGCAGAACCTTGGATGGGCCTTCGGCTACAACATAATCCTGATACCGATCGCAGCAGGCGCGCTGATACCCCTATTCACCGTGAGCATCTACAACTTCCTGCCCATGCTCTCCGGCCTTGCGATGGCATTCAGCTCAGTAACTGTAGTCTCAAACTCATTGCTTCTGGGAAGGTTCAAGACTTAGGGACCGACAGCCTTCTTCACAAGCGCCGCGATCCTGGCCTCGCTTGATGCATTTAACTGGCCTATGGCAAAGGCGACAGGCCACATCGGCCCTTCATCGAGCTTCGCCTTGTCGCTGAATCCTAGGGATGCATACCTTGCCTTGAACTTGTGCGCGTCCTGGAACCAGCAGATAGTCTTGCCTTCACTGCTGGAATAGGCGGGCATGCCATACCAGAGCCTGGGCGTGAGCGTCGGGCCTGCCTTCATTATTATTGCATGAACCTTCTTTGCCAGTGAGCGGTCAGGTTCAGGCAGCCTGGCGATCTTTGCAAGAACAGCGCCCTCCCCCTCATTCTTCTCTGAATTGCGTTCTTCTAGCGCCTCCTTCATCGCCTCTGTTTCCTCTCTAGTCAGACCCTTCCTCTTTGCGTTTGCCATAGTTTTCACCATTATCGCTTTGCGGCGAACATCTCCGCAAGCCTGCCCATCCAATCTCCATGCCCTGCAGCGATGCCGGAGTTTTGGGCCCTGCCGATTTCTTTGCAGCAAGATGCATATCTATCCTTGCCTTTTTATATCCTCCATTTCAACACAAAATCTCAAACTGGCATGAGACAAGATTCTCTGCCAAGATCGTCTTAAAATAAACGGGGAGTTCGAGATTTGAACTCGAGTCTTCAGGACCCAAACCTGAAAGCCTACCAGGCTAGCCTAACTCCCCGCGGAGTAGGATAAGACTGAGGAGAAATATAAATTAAGCTGTTCTCTAGGCAATCCCATTCGGTATATTCGTGCTGTCTATCGCAAGCACCGCTTCTTCGCCTTTCTTATTGAAGTCAATTATGGTGAACGAAGCTTTCTCAAGATAGACCCCAGACATCTCCCGCTCGCTTTTTTCAAGCACATATCCAAGCGCCGCTTTTATCAAATCCATATGGGAAACTGCAATTGCAATATTCCCCTCTCTTAATACTTCTGCAAATTTACCTGCTCTTCCTGCCATGCTATCCCAGCTCTCCCATTCGGTGTAGCCGTTTTCTAGCTCTTCTTTATGG
>DAHVAM010000036.1 GCA_027314605.1 Microcaldota archaeon | reverse complement strand
AAGAAGGCTCCAAGTTTCTGGAATTTCCAAATCCGAAGGTTTTAAGCGTTGACGACAAGACAATAGGAAGGGCGCAGAAGTTAGTTGAAAAATATGCAATAAGGCCGAGAGACGCCATACATATAGCCTGCTGCATACAGAACAATATTAGGGACATCATCAGCGATGATGCAGATTTCGATGCGGTAAAAGAGATAAAGAGAGTAAAACTGGAGGCCTATTCCTAAAGATTGCGAGAAGTGTGGTGTGCCGTAGCCCCTCTTCTGTTTTAGATGGCATTCGACTAAGCGGCATATAATTGCCTTGCATGCACATCGTGTGCGCATCGACGCGTTTCATCCGCACCGGCAGCTCGTAGTGTCATTGCGTTATTGCCGCAGCGGTCCGTTTCTGCTCCGAATCAGGCCTTAGGCCAAGCACACTTAGCATGGAGAGAGCTTCCTCAGTCATGTTGACCGTGAGCCATCCGCACACCACAGTGTATTTAAAGGGCTTCCAGTTATATAATACTTGTGATTTTGTGCTCGGCATGGCCCTCAGCGCGCTCGCAATAGTCCAATACGCGTTAGTAGCGCTGGTCATCCTAGTCCTCATATACCTTATACTCAAGATAGGCAAGAACATCCTCAAATGGATCTTTGGCATAGTAATAAACAGCATACTGGGCTTCATAGCCATCTTCATCCTGAATGCCTTCTTCGGGCTGGCGATACCATTCACGCTTCCCATAATAATTTCGACAGCGATCTTTGGCCTTCCAGCAGTCGGCACCATCGCCATACTAAAAGTGATGGGCGCTCTTGCGGTTTCCTGAATGCCTTCCGCCAGAAAGCATTCGGAGAATCAGAGTGCCGATGCAGATTCGGCAGTCTTGGGGAATTCTGCCGGACTCGAAGAGTTTGGGCTCCCTGCGACCAAACCCTTCCCATATCTCATCTTGCAAGGTCTATGTCCGCCTTCTTTATCGTCTTCCTCTTCGCGTGAGCCGATAGGCTTATTGCCTTTTTAGCGATCGTGTAGGCGTACTTGCTGACAGTCTCAGCCAGCTCCTCCGCCGCATCGTTGCTTACCCTGCCGGCTCCCGCATCCTTGAGGATCCTTTTCGCAGTAACCCTTGTGATCGCCATGACTTTAGCATGGAAATAGCAAGATTAAAAGCTTTTGGTTGAGCAGAATATTACTGGCAGATTCGGTGGTGGGATTTGGAGATACGTGGCATTGACCTTCGGGATTTCAGCAGCCTCTTGGACCTTGTAGTTGAGGTGTACAGAGACTCCCCCTCTGCGATGTGGTTCGAGAAAGAGCCCGACAAGGAGATTTTTTCATTGGTATTCGGGAACAAACTTGTGGCGATTACTGAAAAAAACGCGATCGACATGGTGGCTGTTGAAGGCGGGCAAATCATCGGCAACTGCGAGATAGTCAGAAAGAGCGGGGAGACAGGGGTTTTGGGGATAATAGTCGCCAAGGACTGGAGAAGGAAAGGGGTAGGGAGCAGTCTTCTGGACGAGGCCATCAGGCTCGCCGCGGGCATAGGCATATACAGGCTCAGGGCCGAATTCCTGGAGGAGAATGGCGGCGCGGCTCTCTTTCTTGCAAAGAAGGGATTCTCCCCCAACGGCAGCGCGCGCAGGGAGACGCGGACAGGCATCAGGAACGTGATGCTGATGACGAAGGATATTTGATCATGCGACCTGCGTCGAGAGGACTGTGCCGTTGAGCTGCGAAAGCAGCACGTCTACGCTCTCGTTGGTCTTCGGCGCCGTGTAGCCTACAAGCCAGACGTCCGAGTATCTTGTGCCGTAGAAGACTGTCGAATTGTAGTATGTTGCATGGACTGAGACGTTGCCGAAACCGTACCTGGATACGAAGCCAGTCACCGCCGAGACGTTCCTTGCGTATGATTCGGTTATGGCGACCGGGTACGAGCCTATCACATATCCCCTGCCCGGGGCAATGCCGTATACAACGCAGTTGTCTGTGTATGTGTTGTCCACCCTGTACACGAACCCGTATTTCGGATAGTCAAAAGAGTATATCGAATAGGATGGGCATGGGGACGTCGCGTTCAGCACCACTGACGTGACTATGTGCCAGCTTCCCTGGTACTGCGATGGCGTGGAATTTGTCACGTTTATCACCGCGCCGGGGTTGGAGTTCTGTAGATCGTGCATGACCAGCGCCTCCGCCTGCGCCTCGGTCACCTGCGACCCGAACGAGACGTGGCTTGCTGCAAAGTAGCCTATGAATATTATTATTACCAACACCACTGCTGCTGCTATGGTCTTGGAGAACAGGTCCATTTCTACCGGTTTATCAATGGTAGCGAGAATTTAAAGACCAATCGTTTCCCGAGGCGCTGTCAGATTATTGTGCTGTTCAGGAGGGCGCCAGGCGTTGCGATCGATTGGTTTGAGAGGTAGAAGTCCGTGACGGCGATGAACTGGTCCTGGTTGGTGGAGTTGCCTGAAACGTCGGAGACGAAGCGCACGGAGACATTCTGGCAGAAGAGCGGACTGAGGTTCACGCTGGCGTTGGCGAAGGTTCCCAGGGGGTAGCTGCCCTTGCCGTTGGTTGTGTTGTAGTGCAATATTATGAAGGGCGCGCCGTTGAGCAGCATCTCCATGTAGAGCCCGGCGCTCTGCGCCGAGCTTATCTTGAAGTTGAGGAAAGGCTCTGTCACCTTGAAGCTGTCTGATGTCAGGTTGCCTGGAGAGTACGCAGCATTTTGCTTGTATGTCGTTGCGAAGAACTCCCCGTTGTAGTTTGCCCACGGCATCTTGTAATAGCCTGCATTCTCATTTGCCACATACAGGTCCGTGGGGCCGGCGCCGAAGCCGCTTCCCGTGGCACTCCATCTGGAGTAGCCTGAGGCGAAATTGCCGTTAGGGATCATCACGTTTGCGGTGTTGGCCTTGCAATACGCGTTGGAGTAATCGACTATGCCTCCCGCAGTGCTTCCGCCAGGCGCCCCTCCGCCGTAGGCCGCAGCGCTCCCCGAAGGCAGCAGCGATGCTGCTGACTGGATCTTCGCAAGGCTTGTGCCTGTTCCGGAAGCCGGAGTGCCGGATCCAACTATCCCGGCCAGGAACGTGCCTGTGCAGCTGACCTGCGATATCGCCGGCAGCGGGCCTCCCGCGCTGAATGATGCCAGCCTGTAGATTATGAAAGAGGAGAGAAGATAGAGGACTATGGCTATGACGCCTCCGACAAGCATTCCTACGCCCCATCCCTGCGTCGAGCCCTTCAGGTTCCCTGCCGCAGGAAGCAGATGGGCCGCGCCATAGAGTATGCCTCCGAGCACGAACATGAAGATGGCAAGTATGCCTATTACCGAGGCTATCGTGTTGATGATCCCGCACAGTGACGATTGGATTCCCGCAGCGCCGCCTCCGGAGGCCGCGCCTGCGGCCTGCGCGTACGAGAGCGGGACGAGAGATGCCGAGACTGTCCCTATGACAAACGCATAGAGCAGCGTAACGATCCTCCTTCTTAAACCTTCCATGCATTCCTCCTGTATTCTGTATTCCCAAAGACAGCTATATTACTTTCGCTGCCTCGGCGGGCACGGCTTTTTAATTTTTGCCAATCAATATATTCGCGATGTTATCAAGGTGCGGCGAGTGAACGGCAAGACAGTGATTATAGGCCTTGTGCAGATGAAGATGGCGCACAGCCCGTCAGCTAACCTTGGGAAAGCTGCGCAGATGGTAGAGGAGGCAGCGAAGAAAGGAGCACAGATTGTCTGCCTTCCTGAGCTCTTCAAGTCGGAATACTTCTGCCAGACGCAGGACGATGGGAATTTCAAGCTCGCAGAGCCAATACCTGGGGAGACGACAGAAGCCCTCACGAAGATAGCTAAGAAGAACAAGGTAGTGATAATCGCAGGGATTTTCGAGAAGAGGGCCGAGGGGATATACAACAACTCTGCAGCTGTCATCGATGCCGACGGGTCGCTGCTTGGGGTCTATAGGAAGATGCACATACCTGAGGATCCGACGGACTACCACGAGAAGATGTACTTCGCGCCTGGGGAGGGTTTCAAGTCCTTTGAGACAGCGTATGGCAAGATAGGCGTCCTTATCTGCTGGGACCAATGGTTCCCCGAGGCCGCGAGGCTGACAACGCTCAAGGGAGCGAAGATCATATTCTATCCGACGGCGATAGGCTGGTGTCCGAAGGACAGTGATGAACTCAAGAGGAACCAGCTCTCGGCATGGCAGGCGATACAGAGGTCGCACGCCATAGCCAACGGCGTTTTCGTGGCGTCCGCCAACCGGGTGGGCGTCGAAGAAAACATAGACTTCTGGGGGTCATCGTTTGTCTCAGGGCCTTTCGGGGAGGAGATCGCGGCGGCCTCACCAAGCAAGGAGGAGGTGCTCGTCGCAAAATGCAACCTCGGTGACATAGAGAAAACAAGGCATGGATGGCCTTTCCTCAGGGATAGGCGGATAGACGCTTACAAGGGAATCACGTCAAGGTTTGTTGACTGACATTGGTGCTTTTTTGATAGAGAAGACTCCGTTTGACCTAGGCTATGCGATGCCTGCCGAGTGGGAGCCGCACGAAGCCACCTGGCTTGCATGGCCGAAGAACAGCCACTCGTTTCCCGGAGAACTACTTCAGGAAGTAGAGAAGACATATGTAAAGATCATAGAGGAGCTCTCAATCGGCGAGAAAGTGAACCTTCTTGTCGACAACGAGGAGCAGGAAAAGAAGGCCAAAGAGATGCTCTCCGAGAGCAAGCTGCTGGTGCCTGGCAATGTCTTCTTCCACAGGATCGCAACCGGAGACATCTGGTTCAGGGACTTCGGGCCCATCTTCATAAAGAGGAAGGACATCAGGAGGAATGACGTAGGATACACGCACTGGCTTTTCAATGCGTGGGGCAACAAGTACGACGAGATAAAGCCTGACGTGCACGTTCCAGAGAAGATGCCTCTGCGGGGATTGAAGGGCTTCAATGTGCCGGTGGTTCTAGAGGGAGGGTCGATAGACACGAACGGCCTCGGAACCTTCCTCACAACCGAGCAGTGCCTGCTGAACAGGAACAGGAACCCCGGGCTCAGCAAGGGAAAGATAGAGGGCTTCCTCAGGAGCTATCTCGGTGCCATAAATGTCATCTGGCTTAAGGACGGGCTTGCGGGAGACGACACCGACGGGCACATAGACGACATAGCAAGGTTCGTCTCCAGGGACATGGTGGTCTGCGCATCCGAGGACGACGAGCGCGACGAAAACTACAATGCGCTGAGGGAGAACTTCGAGATAATCAACAGGGCGCAGGACCAGGACGGAAATGAGCTGAAGGTGGTAAGGTTCCCGATGCCAAAGAAGGCGGAGTTCGAGGGGCAGAGGGTACCTGCAAGCTACGTGAACTTCTACATCGCCAACAAGTCGGTGCTTGTCCCCATATTCAACGATGAGAATGACAAGAAGGCCCTTGAGATAATCGGGAAACTATTTCCCGGGAGGAGGGTTGTCGGAATAGACTGCAGGGCAATGGTCGTAGGCTTCGGCACCATACACTGCGCCACGCAGCAGCAGCCTGCCGAATAGTCATCGCTGCAGGCTCATCGGTATTGTCACGTTCTGGTAGGAAGGCAAACCCGTTGAGTACAGCTGCCAGACCTGAGGCGTGCTAAGCGCAGTCTTGTACACCTGCACATCTGAGATTATCCCTGGGAAATGCTGCGTCGGCCCGCTGCTGCCTATATATCCCGGGCCTGTCGGCTGCGTTATCGCGCCCGCCTGCGCGGTTTTGTTCAGCGGCTGCCCGTTGAGATAGAGGTACAGGTAA
>DAHVAM010000035.1 GCA_027314605.1 Microcaldota archaeon | reverse complement strand
GGCGTTGCCGTTCAGCGGCCACCATCCCACCAGATGCTGTGGAAGTATAGGCACTCCTCCTATTCCCTCTTGATATATTGCAGTTACTTCGTTTGATGAGAGGGAGGTATTATACAATTGTACATCTGCTATCTCTCCACTAAAGACGTAACCAAGCCCTCCTCCGATTGTTAGGTTTGTAGAAGGCGCAGTAGCCAGAGCTGCGGGCAAGCTTCCTGTCGAACTTGCGCCATTAGCATATATGGTTACGGATGTGCCTCCACTGTAAACAAAGGCCATGAAGCTCCAAGTGTTATTGGTGATAGTCATGGTGGAAGAATAATCGTTTCCATATCCCCACATGTAAGGGTTGTTTGCTGCGTATAAAGTAACCCCAAATGTTCCTTTACTTACCGGATTTCCCTCAACGATTATCCTTTGCTTATCATAATTCCCCGCGCTGGGTAAAACCCAGACTGTGACCGTCCTTGCAGAAGCTCCGGAAGGCATCATCGGGGTGCCGTTGATAGTTATTAAATTTGTATGTATGTTACCATTGTTTCCTCCGTTGAACTTCGCCACATACTGAGGCAGCTCGTTGTTGCACGTCCCCTCGAGGTTTATGAAGGAAGTTGTTCCTGGGCCCTGAGGCCTGTAGACCTGGCATGCGCCTGCAGCGACCTTCGGCGCAAGATTGGCGGAATTAAAGAAACCGAGCCCGAAGAGCGCCCCCAGGACCACAGCAATGATGAGTATGGCCCAGCCGTAGGTCATCAGGTATTCCATTGCGGACTGTAGTCTGAAAGCTGCCATTTGAACAGGAATAGATGGAAGGACAGCATTTAAAATTCTACCAGAGTCAGACATCAAGGCTGTCTTCAGGGTAGCCCATCTCGAGAAGCGCCTTCTTGACAGCCGCCTTGTGGTCTCCCTGCAGTTCGATTATTCCGTTTTTAGAAGTGCCTCCGCATGCGAGCGCGTGCTTCAGCTCCTTTGCCGTCTTCTCCATCTCCTCCCCCTGCAAGCCGGAGACTACGGTCATGTACTTCCTGAATTTCTTCTTCTCCGTGTATACCTTGATTCTCCTGTTGGTCTCCCTGTTCAGCACGTCGCAGACACAGAGCTCCTTGGGAAGCCCGCACTTCGGGCAGATGTCAGGCATTAAACCTTGGCACCTCTCTCATTGAGAAGGGTTAGAACTTGGGCGATTGTCCTCTTTATCTCGCGAATCTTCACTTTCTTGCTTGCCACTCCTGTTGCCGCTATCTTTCGCTGCTCAATGGATGCGTCGAGCCTCAGCTCCCCCAGCTTGACAGTGAGAGCTTCGTTCGAAAGTGCTCTTAGGTCTCTTATCTTCATATGCATACCTTGGTGTTCGTTTAGATATATAAAGCTGATTTGGAGGTTTTGGAAGCCATGCCGGACTAATGGCGTGGCGGTCCGCGCCTGCCCCTGCCTCCCTGAGGCCTGTCCGACCTGACGCTTGCGGCGGCTATCTGCTTAGGCAGAGCCACAGCGACTACCTCTCTGTCAGGGAACTTAGTTCCGGGAGGTACTATCCTCACAGTGACTCCTATTGCCCCGTACTTCGGATAAGCGGCTATTTTCGCCTCGTTGACCAGGCTGACGGCGAATCCCGACTTCGGAAGGTAGCCGAGCCTGACCTTCATCTTCTTTGCCCTCGCGCCCTTGGACGCGAGCTTCCCTTTTGCTATGATCTCGACTCCAAGCGCTCCCTGCTCCATTATCTCCCTTGCCGCAGAGTGTATAAGCCTCCTTGGATTGATTCCCCTTTCAAGCGAGGCCACGATGTTCCTTGCAACGAGCCTTGGCTCGAGCCTCGGGTTTGCCACTTCGGCTACGCTTATCTGCGGGTTCTCCAGATGGAATCGCTTCTTCATGCTTTCGGTAAGCGCGTCTATAGTCTCCCCGCCCCTTCCGATCACTCTTCCGGGGTTCGTAACATAAGGCGTTATCCTCGTGATGACAGGCGTCTTCTGTATCTCGACTCTGGAAAGGCCTGCCCTGGCGAGCGACTTTTCCATGTGCCTGAGTATGTTGTACTTGATCTTTAGATCCTCTATGAATTTTCTCTCTGATGCCATAATATCACTTGGTTTCCTGCTGCGCGGTTGCGACAGCCTCCTTCGCCTCCTCCTTTGCCTGAGGCTTGACCGCAATCTCCTTCAGGAGCTTCGGCTCCTTCTTCGGGGCAGGCGCTGCGGCAGCCTGCTGCTTCCTCTGCGCGCTCCTCTTGTTCTTTACTCCTATGAAATATTTCATCTTTTGCGTGAGTCCCTTGTAATCGCCGTTCGCGATCCCTATCTCGACTTTCGCGTACTCTATGTCGCTGTGGTTTATCGCCGACCTTCCGTACATTCCCCTCCCCCACGCTATTGATCCCTTTGACGGGCTCCTTTTCTCGATGTGGGTCTTGTTCGCCGCGGAGTGTATTATGTACATCTTCTCAGCGTCAAGGTTGCCGTTGTTCGTCGCGTTGGCCATCGCGTTGAGTATTGCAAGCCTAACTTCCTTGGAGGCCTTTATCGGGTACTTGCCCTTCTTCCCTCCGAGCTCGTGCCTTGATCCCATGTGCTTGTTGTGCCTCCTGAACTCTACAGCAGTCTCCATGTTGATTACTCTCTCGAGGAGATTCAGCGCGGCTGTCGTCTGCATGTACCTTACCGCATCGCAGACGGCGCCGAGATCCTTGTAGCTGACATTCATTTCGTACCTCTGCGCGAGCGCAGCGTCTCCCGACTGCTTGTCTTCCTTTGGAATCCGTATAGAGTACTCCATGATCACTTCACCGCGAGGAACTTTGATCCTCTTGTAGCCCTGATGCCAGGCGCAGAGTGCAGCACGCGCTTTGTGGAGAAGGCGAACTCGCCGAGCCTGTGGCCCATCATCTCCAAGGAGATTACCATCTCCTTGAACTCCTTGCCATTGTGCACCCCGAATGTCAGCCCGATCCAGCTTGGCAGTATGACTGCCTCGCGCGCATGGGTCTTTATTATCTTTGTAGAGCCCGCAGCCTTGGCCTTGGCCACCTTTGCGAGCAGCTCCTTGTATGCAAGTCCCTGCCTCTTCATGCTCCTCCGCTGCCTGGAGTCGATGAGGTTCATGAACTCGTCGTTGGAGAGAGTCTGCAGCTGTTCTATTGTCCTACCTTTGAATGTGAATGTCCTAGCCATGGTATCAACCTCTCTTCAATCTCCCTACGCGGCTTGCGGCTATGTGCCCTACCTTCCTTCCAGGAGGCGCGTTCCTTGATGTCATCGAAGACGCTCCCTTGTGGTGCTGCTTTCCTCCGAATGGGTGGTCCACCGGGTTCATCTTGACTCCCCTGTTGAGCGGCCATCTCTTGTTGAGCGCATGCATCCTGTAGAAGTTCTTTCCAGCCTTCATTAGCGGCTTTGTAGACTGTCCTCCGCCTGATACGGCGCCTATCTCCGCCCTGCAGTCGCCGGCCAATTCTACGACAGCCTTTGAAGGCATTGAAACTGAGACAGTTTTGCTTGTGTGTGCCACTATTGTGGCGTAGGAGCCTGCTCCCCTCGCGAACTTGCCGCCGTCTCCAGGCTTAGATTCTATGTTGTAGACAGGCATTCCGTCAGGTATATCCGACAATGTAAGTATGCTTCCCAGCGTATAGTCCGCGCCGGTGCCCTCCTGTATCCTGTCCCCTATCTTTATTCCCTCTGGGGCGAGGAGCAATGTTTCGGTGAAATCGTCATATCTTACAAGCATCAATGGCGCTGAATGCCCAGGATCGTCAACGAAGTCGACCACCTCTCCGATGATCTTCCTGCTGTGCCTCTCGTTCCTGAAGGCTATCTCGGCCTTCTGGCTAAGCGGAGGCTTTGTGTAGGCGTTGCTTCCCTTTCCTCTCCTTTGCTGCTTTAGTTTCTTTCCCATTTTTGCACCATCATACTAGCTTGAGCTTCTTGGCTATGTCAGAAGCCTGAAAACCCGAAGCGAGTTTTATGTAAGCCCTCTTCTCGTTGTATGGCTCTATCGCAGTGTTTACTCTCTGCACCTTTACCTTGAACGTGTCCTCGAACTCCTTCCTTATCGACTTCTTGTCCGCCCCGATGTTGACTACGTAGATTATTGTGTTCTGCGACTCAACCATGCTGAGCGCCTTTTCCGTAGCTATCGGGTATTGTAGAACTGGCATGAATATCACATTTCCTTGAGCGCGTTTTCTATGTTGGCTATTGCGCTCTTGCTCCATATCGTCGGCCTTGGAAGCGTCCCTGGAGCAAGGGTCTCCACATTCAATTCCTTTATCCCTATTACATCGACTCCAGCTATATTCCTTCCTGCCTTCCCGATCTCCTTCGTATCGTTGACTACTATGAGCACAGATTTCCTGAATCTCCTCTTCCTTGAGCTCCTTCCCGTCAGTGTCTTTGGCTTGTGCGACATCTCGATGTCCTTCTCGAAGCCGAGTGAATTGAGTATCTTGAGTAGGTCCTTTGTCCTCTTTACCTTCTCTATCCCGTCCTCGACTACCATCGGGAGCTGCTTTCCGAGAGGGTGCCTCTCGTTTATCGCCTCGCTTCTTGCGCAGCCCGCTATTGCAGATTCAATGGCCTTCTTGTATTCCTTCCTGTTTATCCTTTCCTGGATTATCTTCTCGATCATGTGCGGGTGGGCCCTCTTTCCCTTGACAGCCGAAGGAATTCTCCTTACGTCTCCCATGGCTCCTCCTCCGAGCTTCTGCCTGGGCCTTATCGCGATTCCCATGTGCCTTCCCCTCCTGTATCCGCCGTATGTCCCGACGTAGAGCGCCGTTGTCTGCAATCCCGCAAGCACATGGTGGCCCTGTGGCTGCAGCCTCTCGCTCTGCTCGCTGAGCATCGCCCTCTGTATGAGGTCTGCCCTGTATTCCGAGCCGAAGACGTGGGGGAGCGTGACGCTCTCCTTCTTGCTCCCATCGGTCGAGTAGACATCTGCGTTCATCATAATCACTTCATGATCCCTGCTTGGATTCCAGCGAGAAGTATGTGACCTTTGGCTCCGCGACCTTCCTGTATGCGCGTATAGCCTTCCTGATCCTCACGAGCCTCTTCGATGGCCCAGGTATTGACCCTTCGAGCACTATGAAATCGTTCTTCACATTTCCGTAATTGAGGTATCCTCCCTTGACGTTTACAGTGCTGACGTCGTTTGGCGTTCCTAGCCTGAGTATGAGCTTGTTCCTCTCTGTCCTGTAGTTGTAGCCCATGTGCCCTGCCTGCGGCACTCCGAACTGCACCTTTGCAGGATGCCAAGGCCCCAATGTCCCTACGTGCCTGTACTTGTTAGTCACCTTCCTTCCCTGCGTAGCGACCTTGTATCTCTTTACGACTCCTGCCCAGCCCTTTCCTTTGCTTATCGCAGTCACGTCGACTATGTCTCCCGACTTGAAGACGTCGGATGGCTTGAGCTCCTTTCCTAGGAAGCCCTCGACAAACGCAAGCCTTTCAGCCGCGCTCTTACCGCCTACCGGGATCTCGAATCGCATCACCCTCTTGTTCGCTATCGCGATAGGTTCTGCGTCAAGATATGCAAGGGCCGTAACATCAATCAGATCGTTTATCTGGCTCTTGAATTGCGAAATGTCTGTCTTCTTTGTGGTGTTTATGCCGACGTGCTTTGCCGTGTTGATGTCATAGACCTCTCCAGCTACCTCCCGGTATGAGGCATAGCCCTTCTTGTAGAACCTTAATCCATATACGAACACTCTTGGGAGCTCCAGTATAGTTACAGGCCTGTATATCTCAGAGCCCTTCGCAGGCCCCTCGTTCTCCTCCATCCTGAGCACGTGAGTCATGCCTGCCTTGAAGCCCGCGTATCCGAGGAACATTGGCGTATCCACCTTCGCTGCGCTCCTAACGCGTGGCATCTGCCTTTTTGCGCGCCTGTGCGGCCAGAATTCCAATGATCCTTTTTTCATCTTCTCACTTGAGCATAATCCTTTCAGTCTTCACTTATTTATACTTTTCAGCCATCTCGTCGAGCATCTTGTCGACGCTGTTCACTATCCTGAGCTGCTTCATGAGGCTCTGCAGGGCAGCGAGCAGCGCCCTCGAGTCATTCGACTCGACCAGCGCGCTTATCTGCCTTCCTTTCCTTGACATCCTTACCTTGCTCCTCTTGAAGTCCAGCTTCTTTCCTATTATTTCAATGTAATCCTTCGGATCCTTTCCTGTCTCGATCGTGACTGTTGCCTTGGGCATCATCCATCAGCTTCTCTCTATCTGCCTGACGCTTGCTCCCATCCTTGTGCCGTCTCTCGACATCATTCCTCTGTGCCTTCTTCCTGAAGCCGTCAGGCCCCTGTATGCCCTTCCTCTGGAGTTTATGACGTTTGCATATGATGGATCTGACAGGATTGAGCCGTGCGCCCTGTCGAGGAGGATGACTTCGTAGTACTTTGACTTTCCGTCCTCCCCTATGTAATATGAATTGAGCACCTCGCAGTTCGAGTACGCCCTTGATGATCTTTCCTCGGCGATCGCCTGGAGGGACTTCTTCCTGGCGAAGAACCTTCCGCTCTTCGAGGGCTTCCTTCCTCCTCCTACCTTCTCCCTCTTCCTGAGCCCCTTGTTCACCCTCGCCCTTATGACGACGACTCCCTGCTTGTCCTTGTATCCCAGCTCTCTGGCCCTTGCGATGTTCGTCGGTTTCTCTACCCTGTTGAGGGTAGGCTGCCTGTTCCATGCAGTAAGCCTGTT
>DAHVAM010000034.1 GCA_027314605.1 Microcaldota archaeon | reverse complement strand
TTCCGAATGCTCAAGATTAGTGGCTGCGTGCGGAAGGGCCATAAAAGGCGTCGAATGATATATTTAAGGAGTCATCCAATCTATTTCATAGTATTCGTACTCGCTCCTTGGCAGGTCTATCCTCCGTGCCTTGTAGTATGTGACAGCGGTCTCCCGGTCGGCAATTGCAATTATAAGCTCGAGCTTCCTCTCCTTCGCCTCGCCTATTATCGCAGATAGCTCACTGCCGCCTATGTACTCGTCCTCGCTTATCGAGAGCATGGCAAACCTCGGCGCGTCGTCCTCAGGGTTCTCTGTGTCCTTGCCCTTCCTGTGGTACAGCAGGAAGTCTATCTTCATTTTCTTTGCCTCTTTTTTCCCAGGGACAGCTAGTATGAATGTCTTCCGAACCGAATGCGCCACCCTTATGGCCCTCGCCCATTCGGAGATGAGAAGGCGGGATTCCCTTGGGAAAACGTGGATCACATGCTTTGAGTGTATCCAATCCTTGCCTTCAGTCTTCACTGGCTTTGCACCTGGAAAGTATAGCCTGAAGTGCGTGCCGAACTTGAATCCCGTCTTGATGACGTATCCCCTTTCGCGCCAATCCTTGTATACCTCGTAGAGAAGCGGGAAGTCCTTCCTCGCCGCTGTCGCCTGCTTTGCCAGTTCTTTCTTCTCCATGTTGTTTACAGTAAGTAGCCCGCTTCCCGCGAGGAAGAGCGCTTCGTAGGCGTCTAGCTTGTTGAGCTTGCCTCTCTCCGAGGCCTTGTAAGACCCGTATTGCCCGAACCAGAGCGATTCGTAGAGCTCCTTGGCTTCGTCCCCGTCCTCCACTATCGTTGTCAGGTCTGCCTGGAAGAATGTGCCATTTATTTTGTATTTTGGCAGGCGCAGCCTCGATGAGGGGTATCCCTTGACCGGTGTCTTGTTGGGCTCCTTGTGATCCGAATCCGGTTCCTTGATTATCAGGCCGCGCTCGCGCCAGTCCTTGTAAGTCAAATACTTCGCAATGAACTTGCTCTCCTTCCAATGGCTTCCGGCTATGTCCAGGAATGACGCCTGTGAACGGCCTTTTGTGCAGGAGGCATTCCTGACATCCATTAGATATAGCGCCTCGAAGACGGAGAGGCTGAGCTGCCTCTTGCCCTTGCCGTATTCTCCGATGAACCCTTTCTGCAGGATGTCCATGGTGGACTGGTCCTTCGCGGCTATCTTGTTCTTTGACACTAGCGTTATTTCAAGCATTGAATACTTCTTTGACTTGCGCTCTTTGCCTTTATATTTATTTTCATTCATAATTTTCTTGGTTTTTGTGGCTGGCTTTGAGGACAACCCTTTGAAAAACAACATACTAAGCATGAACATCGGAAAGCGATCCGATTATGTGCAAAGGATGAACAGGGCAAGGCACATAGTTTACATTGTGCTCGGGATAAGCCTTGTCGTATTCATGGTCATCGCCGGGCTTGCAATCTATACCGAGGGGGTAGGCAAGTTCATAGAGATCGTTGAGTCGTTAAACCCGCTCTATTATCTTGCGTCTTTCGTTGTGCTTTTCATAGGATATCTGATTGATTTCCCGAAATGGCAGAGATACATACATGCGCTGAAGATCAAGATAAGCAGGTGGGACAGCTTCGTCATCTACTTCTCCATGTTTTCGATGGACATCACGCCGGGGAGATGGGGGAGGGCTGTTGTTTCCTACACCATAAACAGGGTCACCAGAGTCAAGTTCACAAGGATCTTTCCCGCTGTTGTAGCAGATATCTTCACTGATTTCATCGGCTTTGCGATACTTACGCTTGTGTCTGCGTTTCTTGTTGGGGAGTATGTCCTGCCTTCGGTCATAATAACTGCGGTGCTCCTTCTCCCGTTCGTATTCCTTTTTATCGAAAGGCCGTTCAGGTTCGTAAAGAGGAAGCTTGCTCGCTTCGGCGGCCTCAGGTCATTCCTTGAAGCCGGAGAGCTCTATTTCGAAGAGAACAAGAGGCTTAGGAGAAGGGACTACCTTTACTCCATAGCCTTCACCCTTCCTTCGGTTGTATTGAACGGCCTTGCCCTCTTTCTGGTGATCCTGGCTTTCGGGGTGCACGTAGGGATTGCCCAGCTGCCGATAGTCATGTTCATCTACTCGTCTTCGCTGCTCTTCGGCATAGTCACAGGAGTTCCGGGCACGCTTGGCATTACCGACGCCGCGCTTGTTAGCTACCTCTCCCTCTTCTTCTCCGGCCTTGGGGTCACCTTCGGCGTTGCAGCTGCCATAACGATATTCTTCAGGATAGTCAGCGTCTGGTTCGTTGAAGGGTTCGGATTTGCTGCGCTCTTCTACAGCCTGAGGCGCTGGGACATACCTAAAGGGTAAAGGCGCTCACCAGCTTCTCTTCTGCAAAGCTTAGTTCTGCAGGGATTATCAGGCATGTCCTCTTTCCTTCCAGCCTCTTTTCAAGCCTCTGCAGTTTTGTGCTTCCGGTTTCAGTGTACAGTATTGTCTGGCCTTCTGCCCCTATTTCACAGAGTATGAGTATTCTTTTCGATTCGTGGATCACTTGGCCCTTCTTTTCTTCTGCCTTCCTGAGGAGCGCGAGCGCGTCGGTGGCAGACATCGTTTTGTTGGCAGCCGCGTCGACGTCGAGGAGCACCAGCGTGTGCTGATTGTTCTCCAGGTTTCTTTTCACAGTGTCTATGAAAGATGTCGGCTTGTATTTTGAACTCCAGAAAGGTATTGTTGTTGTGGGCCCGAATTTGTATATGTCGAGCCCGCTCTCCCCTATTGCGGCAGTGAACACAGATGATGCGTGGTATACCTCTATGCCTATGCCCATCTCCCTGGCAGTGTCAAGCACTGTCTGGTGTGTCGTGGCTACGAGCGGGTCGCCTGGCACAAGCAGCACTACAGTGGAGTCTATCGCTTTCTCAAGGGTCTTTTTAACGTCGTCTTCCAGGTCCTTCCTGATGACAGTCTTGATCTTCTTGCCGCTCTCCTTTTCGAGCAGCTCAATGTAGCTGTCTGTGACAGGCAGCGTGTAGCGCTCGACCAAGATTTCGTCTGCGTTCCCCATTGCGGCCAGGCCTCTGGAAGAGATGTCGCCCTCAGAAATGCCGAGCCCTATCATTAATAGCATATTATCATTCCCCCGTTACGAACTCTGCCGGAGTCCCCCATTCGGCCATGGGCCATTTCTTCACCGCCTTTCGTTCAGTGGGCTGGTCGGTGAACGCGGCCAGCTGGTAGTTTAACTTGCCTATTTCCTGCCTGGTTTTTGTGGATTTCGTTTCCATCTGCTGCTGGAAAATTGCTATCGACCGTGCATCCGGCATGGTGCCTGAGAGGTTTTGATATGATTGCCTAGGCAGCCGCAGGTTCTGTGGTGGCCCGTAAGAGAGGATCTCAGTCATGGGGCCTGTGAAGAAATTCTTGACGCTGTCCCGATCGGTCCCCACGAATTCCTTGCTTGCGGTCTTGTAGATTCCCTCCGCTGTCTTGTTTGTGGTTTCGTCTTTTGCGAAAAGGGTTATTTTGCCGTTCTTTAGCGTCATGCCGAGAACTACGGAGTCTCCTTCCTTTACTCCCTTGAATTCCATCTTGCCGAAGCCGCCTCCTACGCCAGGCAGGAAGGATTTGAGACTGTCATCGAAGCCCTCCCAGACCACCAAGAACTTCTTCGCCGCCTTGTCGTATGTGAGTCCTACCTGGTACCAGTATCCCTTGTCTGTCTTGCCGTTCACTTCATAGACAACGTATTTTGCGCTGGTTTCATCCTTTACCGCAGTGATTCGGTACTTCAAATCGCTGGTGTGGAATGTGGGCTCTGCGATGACCTCGCCGAGCTGCGTGTAGCACAGCATCTCTTGTGACGTGGCCAGCGCAGGATTCGATGCCACTATTGAGGAAGCAAGGGTTGCCCACAGCATTGCCTTTCTTGCCAGGCTTTGGCTTTTCCGCAGGTATTTGGATTGGACAGAGGCCGCCATGCTCTCCGTTTGAATCTTGGAACCATGATTGCTCTTGAGCATAGTATGACAACCTTTCGTCAGAATAATCCTGTGCTCCGCAGGTATTTAAGTTGCGGCTTTGCCTACTCCCTTATGCCGTTGGTGGTGATTTTCATCACAGCTTCTCCTTCAGGCATGTTGGGCGAGTCTACGAGTCGGACTATCCTCTTGTCCTCCTTGCTCTTCCTCAGGTAGAGCCTAGTCGTTGCAGCGTGCGCCACTATGTTCCCTCCCACCGGCGTCGTAGGGTCCCCGAAAAGTATTCCCGGATTGTCCATTACCTGGTTAGTCAGGTATACCGCGAGATTGTGGTTGTCTGCAAGCTGCTGCAGCTTGTGTATATGCGCGTTCAGCTTCTGCTGCCTCTCTCCGAGGGCGCCCCTTCCCAGGTATTCCGACCTGAATAATGACATCAATGAGTCCACAACTATGAGCTTGATGTTGTGCTCCTTTATCAGCTTGTCTGCCTTCTCTATTGCGAGTATCTGCTGCTCTGTGGTTGTCGCCCTGACTACGAAGACGTTCGCCAGTATTTCCTTGGGGTCAAGGCCGGCGGCCTTCGCTATCTGCTCTATTCTTTCAGGCCTAAATGTTCCTTCGGTGTCTATGAACAGGACCGATCCCCCCAGCCCTCCCTTCTCAACCGGAAGCTGCGCGTTTACTGTAAGCTGAAATCCCAGCTGCGTCTTCCCTGAGGCGAACTTCCCGTAGGCCTCAGTGATGGCCTTCGCTTCTACGCCTCCCCCTAGGAGCTCGTCTAGCTCCTTGCAGTTCGTGCCGATCTTCCCTATGGCCATCCTTTCCTCGTAGATCGCTGCCCCTGTGCTGAATTCAAGGGTCGTGGCCTGCTTTGCGGCGTCGACGGCCTTCTTTGCAGTTTCTACGCTCATGCCCACCAGTTCGGACAGTTCGTGGGGCGATGCGACCCCAACCTTGTCAAGCGTGTCGTAGCCTGCGGCTTTGAGCTTCTCCGCTATTGTTGGCCCCACACCAGGCAGGTCTTCTATCTCCTTTATGCTCTTTTCTTTTGCCAAGGAATCACGAGAAGTTTCTCATTAATATGATTGACAAAGATATAAATAAGGAATCCGTGATAGAGATTAGAAATACAGGAAGAGGCCAGTACACATCGTGTACTGGCAAGGCGACCAGTTATACCCTTCCTATGTAGAATTCGTAGTGATATTATGGGAGATTATGTTTATAAAGCTTTTGGGGCCCTTAGGTGGCCTATTTAAAGTGCATTTTTCGATGATTTTTTGAAGACATTCCTTACCTTAGATGTCGTCGGTTTCTTTGTCGCCCTGGCCATGGGCCTGCTTATCTACCTTTTTGGCGGTTTTGAGGGGCTAAATTTCCTGCTCGTCATCTTGCTCTTTTTGGTGGCGTCGGCGCTTGTGACAAGGTTCAAGAAAGGCAGGAAGATACAGATGAATATGTATGAGGAGTCCAGAGGCTGGAGGAATGTCCTTGCGAACGGGATCGTGCCCCTTGTTATAGCCTTCTTCTACTTCCTTAACGCGAGGCACGCTGTTGTGCCTGGGCTCTCAATCATAGTCGCATATGTGGCCAGCATAGCCGCAATAACGGCAGACAAGTTCTCCAGCGAGATAGGGATATTGGACAGCAGGGCGATGATGCTGCTTACCCTCAGGAGAATCAAGCCCGGAGTCTCGGGAGGGGTTTCCCTCATCGGCATGGCCGCGGGGGCGCTGGGCGCCTTCGTCATAGGCGTTGGCCTCTTCTCGTTCCATAATTTCATCCCGTTGATAGCCATAGTGGTGGCTGCAGGCCTGCTTGGGGATCTGGCCGACTCGCTGTTCGGCTACTTTGAGGAAAAGGGCATAGGCAACAAGTATACCTCAAACATCATCTGCGCCGTTGTTGGTGCTGTTCTGGGTTTCGCCTTTTACTTGCTCTGACTGGTAAATTCTTATGGTGCCCACTGCGGCCCGGGGGCTATGTTTGCTTGCTTGTGGGCAGACCGATACACTGCGCCTTGATTACCTGATGTAGGTGAAGTGCTCCTGGCCTGGAATTGCGCCTGGCCCCTGCGGCTGCTCCATCCCTTTGGAGACGCTCTCTATATCCTTGAGTATCTTCTCCGTTTCCTTCTTTATCTTCTCGATGTTCTCAAGGTTGATTTCTATGCCAAGTATCTTGCTGAGTACTTCAAGGACGGCTTTCGCTGCGTTTGCGTCTATCTCGAGCATTCCTGTCTCCCCCATTATGCACGCTCCGTCTATCTCATATCTCCTTGACATTGCGGGAATCAGTCCTGCGGACCCCCAGATAGTGCCGCCGACCTTCCCGAATATCACGCCGCTCTTTGAAAGCTCCTGTTTTATGTTCTCGCCGTTGGCAACGCCGAAAACGCGCGGCTTCGGGACATACTGCCCGCTCATGCTGTAGCCTCCTATCGTGTAAATTTTCGTGCCGCCGATGGCCTTGAAGAACCTGACTATCTTGGCATTGACATCATACTGCCCGCGCGGAGACCCTGCCTGCACGTCGCCGACAAGCACGACTATGCTCCTTCCCTTCTTGTTCTTGAAGTGGTAGAACCTGTTGCTTACCATGCGCATGCCGCCAGACTTCCCCATTATTACCTGGTGCGGGAATGAGGGGGAGTACAAAACGGCGAATTTCTTGGCCCCCAGCTCGTTTTTTATGTGTTCGCCTACTAGGCTCCCTATGTTGCCTATTCCCGGAAGGCCGACGAGAAGAATGGGGTCCGAGAGGCGGTGGTTGCGGCTATAATATATTTTTGTTTTCTTCGTCATATCACTCCTTTTCGCTTTTTAGGGAGTAGGCGAGGGCCTTCCTCTTTTCTATGGTTTTCTGGACCTGTTTTATCCTCGATTCGGCTTTAGGGTAATCGCTGTCTTTGGAGCTTAGTTTGTATCTTGGCGCGCCAAGGTACAGTATTTCTACGCCTGTTTTTTCTATTTCAAGAAGTGCCTGTTTTATCTCCGGCATGCC
>DAHVAM010000033.1 GCA_027314605.1 Microcaldota archaeon | reverse complement strand
CAGGTCGAATGCGCTCTCGACCTCGATTCTCACATTCTTCATCCCTTCATTCCTGAACTTCTCCTTCGCGATCTCGAGCATGCTCTCGTTGAAATCAGAGGCGTGGAGAATTATCCTCCTGCCCCTTGATGATGCTTCTCTTTCCACAGCTATTGCAAGATCCCCAGTTCCGGACGCGATGTCCAGCACGCTGTATGATTTTTTGGGGATTATTGCCTCCCTTGCCGCTTCGGTCCTCCATCCCTTGTCGATGTTGAAACTGAAGATGTGGTTCATTATGTCGTAATTCCTCGATATTTTGGTGAACATTTCGTGTACTTCCTTCGGCATTCGATCATCAATGGATAGTCAATACGGGAAGGAAGATTATAATAGCCTCGATCCAGAGGATGTGCGCTATTGCGGAAGCCGCAATTCCATACCTGTTTGCAGTCAGGCTTGTGATAAGCCCGACGAAAAACGCAGCAAGGACCAGTATCGGATTGAGAGTAGACAGGTGTACAAGGGAATAGTAGGCAGTGGTGACGATCCAAGGCGCATTCTTGAATCTCTTGGAGTGCTTTTGCACATATCCCTGAAGGCCCCCCCTCCAGTATATCTCCTCGCATATGCCTATGACAGCCAGGAGCGCAAATACCACGATCTTCGAGCCCTGCGCGTATATCATCGAGTAGATGAGACCCACGTAGGAGCCGAGCCCCGACGCCGCGGCCAGATAATATCCTGCCAGGAATACGAGATAAAGAAGGATTGCGCCGATTATTCCCGCGGATATCACCCATTGCGTCTTTCCGCTATTCCATTTTATCGATTTCCTGAATTTCCAGAGGGAGAAGACTGCAAGAACCAGTGTCGCGACACTCATCGCATACACGAAGTAACCCTGGAAGACTATGAAGACTAGCGGCCACAATATTACCGGCAGCACGAGGTAAATTATATCGATTTTGTCCATTTTATCAGCTACGGGAGCCATTACCATTCATGTTTCATCAGTATCTTTCCAAACTGCGAAGATTGGGAGAAGAGCCTATGCGCCTGCTCGGCTTCCTTTATTTTCATTTTTGAGGCTATTATTGGCTTTATCCCCTTCCTTTCAGCAAACTCGAGGGCCTCCGCCAGTTCCTTCTTGTTGGCATTGTGGACACCGAATATGGATGCGCTTTTCCAATAGAAGTTCTTGATTGAGATTGTGGACTCTGTGCCGGCCGTGGTGCCGAACACAACCACTCTTCCCTTGGGCTTTAGCATGGCGATGGAATCGTCAAGGGTTGAACCCAGCGGATCTACGACTATGTCGACCCCCTCGCCTCCTGTCAGTTCAAGGACTTCCTTCGATGCGGCGCGTCCCTCATCCTCGGAATCTATGACATGGTCGGCGCCTATCTTCAGCAGTTTTTCCTTCTTTTGCGGAGACCTTGTCAGCGCTATCACCTTCAGGCCCATCGCTTTCGCGAGCAAGACAGCAAATATTCCAGCGTTCCCCGATGCCCCCCTTATGGCCACCGCCTCTCCTTCCTTCGCGTTCGCCACAGTGTGCAGAGCCCTCCAGCTCACAGAGAGGCAGAGAGGCATGCAGCCCAGCTCCTCGGGAGAGAATGCCTTTGGGGGCCTGATCACTGTTGCTGCGGGAATCTTCACCACCTCGCCGTAGGAGCCCCAGATGTGCATTCCGGGAACCTTCCACTCCCTGCAAATGACCTCATTGCCAGTCTTGCACTGCCTGCAGTTGCCGCATCCGTATACCGGATTCACGACCACCCTTTCGCCGACGCCGAAATCCTTGACTTCGCTACCCGCCAGTTCTATCCTGCCGGAGATGTCGGAGCCAGGTATGTGCGGCAGATTGAAGTTTATTTTTGTGCCGCCCGACCTCATCAGGACATCAAGGTTGTTTATGGAGGTGTAATCGACGCGTATAGTTATCTCGCTGCTGCCAGGCATGGGGTCGGGTACATCGACAGCCTGCAGGACCTCAGGCCCTCCGGTCTTGTAGAATCCCATGGCTTTCATATCGCAAACCTCTTGTCTTTCCTTATTATCTCTTGAAGATCAGGCATCATGTTTATCGTTTTTGGCCTCTTTGCCCTTCCGCCTATTATTTTCAGTGCAAGGACTGCCGAGCCTTTTCCCGACATTATCTCGTGTACCCTTTTGTAGTTTGCTCTCGCCCTCTCGCCGCAGTAGTCTATCGCCTCTGATACGATGTTGTCCCTCGCTTTCCCAGTGGAATAGCCTCTTTTCAGCAGTCTCTTTTTTATGACATCGAGATGCTCCCTTATCACTATCGCAGTGGCCCCGGCTATCCTCATGTCGCATAGAAGGTGGCCGTCCATTATCACTGTTCCCTTCCAACTCCCCGCCATCCGCTCCAGCTCCCTCTTGAGCCTTCCCATGTCCGCAATCCTTGCGCCATCCTTCGCGTATGACGTGAACAATTTTTTATCCTTGACAATATCGTTGACCGATATCAATAATGAGTTCTTTATCTCCCTTGAGACTGCCTTTGCGATAGTGGTCTTTCCGCTTCCAGGGGTTCCAGTTATGACTATTATCCTCGATGCCATGTCGATTACTTCTGCGCCGCGCCTGCGGCTATCGTCGCAAGCATATCGCCGATGAGAGTGCTGCTCCTGTCTATGTCCATGATTATGCTCGCGGGCGCCCTGACAGTCAGGACGTGGTTTTTGCTGCCGGAGAAGAGCCACGACCCGAACCTGTGCTCCTTGTACGACCCCGAGAGGTCTGCGATGTAGTTCGATGAGTTGGAGAGCTTTCCTATGAGCGCGTCGAGGTCCTCGGAGTATTTTTCTATTATTATCTCCTCGCGCTCTTCAGGATTTGTGTAGACGAAGTATGGCTTAACGTATGGAACCCTTGCGGCTGATGACTTCATGGATATTACGCCGTTTATCTTCTCGTAGCCCATGTCACATATCGCGAGCGCCCTGTCGAGATCCTTCTGCTCGTCGGCGAGGCCTTCCAGCAATTCCTTGAAATAGCTGTTGACGGCAGCCTGCACGGCGTTTAGCTTCTGGTCAAACCCCGAGATTGAGATGTATTTTGTCGGGTCCAGGAGCAGATCCCTTAGGCTAATGTCGTAGGCCTTGCTGGCCTTGTTTGCATCGTCTATCGCATCTATGAACTCGCCTGTCTGCTCGTCCCATGGAAGTTCAGGAGCTTCGGCCGCTGCCAAGGTATCACTCTCGCTAATACGATGACTCTAATAGATAAATATCTTTGTATGCACTGGCTAAGTGCCGCCGAATTTCCCCCACAGTTGTATCACATTGGTAGGCACCGCAGTGTTTGGCGTTTGGGGCGGGGCGGCTCCTTTGAACCAGCGATTTGTGCCGTTTTCATACGGCCTCCGAATAGATAGACTAATAAATTTTGCATAGATATCCAATACGGTAAGGCGATGCACACATACGTCAAGGGCGCGAGGAGCGAGAGGGAGCTCCTGAACAGGTTCTATTCGTCGGGCTACTCGGTATTAAGGTCGGCTGGCTCCGGAGTGAATTCGCTGGGCCCTGACATAATCGCAATAAAGGACGGAGTCTGCCTCGCCTTCGAGTGCAAGGCCTGGGAGAGGAGCAGGCTGAGCATAGACTACGATGGCTTTGAGAAGCTGAGGAAATGGAAGGACAATACCAAATTCCCCACGTACGTCGCATGGAGGATGAACAACAGGGGCTGGTACTTCATAGAGCTCGAGGAGATGAAGAAAGGCGAGAAGGACTACAGCATCACAAAGAAGAAGACGCTCGAGATAGGCAGGGATTGGGAGAGGCTGGGATTCGGAAAGCCGAAGATGGAGGTAGCCGTAGAGAGCAGCATGCAGAAGATCGCATAAAACGCGCTTGCGGCGGTCGCATAGATTTACAAAAACGAGACATTTAAATACATATTTACACTAAATATATACGATGAGATGGCTAAGACAATAACTGTGAATGTAGAGGAAGAAATAGAAAGCAAGTTCAGAAACGAGGTTAGTAGGAGGTATGGAAAGAAGAAGGGTTGTCTAGGAAGAGCGCTTACAGAAGCTATGGAAGAGTGGACTAAGAAGAGAGATGCAGATCTTGAGAATGAAGTCCGAAAACTTTTAAAAGAAGGCATAAAGGGAAGGAAATGGAGATTCAACAGGGAGGAATTATATGATAGATGAGATCCTTTTCGATGCCAATATACTTTGCCATGCATTTAATGAAGCGGAGCCGGCTAAGAGGAGGGTATGTGAAAAACTCGTAGAAGACGTATTTGACAGAAAGATTCGCGGGGTTGTGTCGAATCAGATATTAATCGAATTCTTCAATGCGTCTACAAGGAAGCTGGGATTCCCGGTAGAAAAGTCTAAAAAAATAGTCAAATCATTTATCGTATCTGAAAGGTGGCACAAAATAAATTACAGCCATAATACAATAACTCGCGCCATCGACAACTCAGAGATCCTGGATGTTCCGTTTCTAGATCTCTTGATTATAGAGACAATGAAGGAAAATGGGATAGCCGAGATAATCACAGAAAACGAAAAAGACTTCAGTAAGATTCCAGGCATAAGGGTAACTAACCCGTTTAAGTCCTAGAGTAGTAATCGGTGGGGCCATTCGCACGCACTGGTTCGCCGACAATACCGGTTGCTTCTTGCTTTTCCTGGATGCCTATCTTATTTCCGTTCTTGTTCAGCCACCTTCTCTTCTCCCTGTAGTCTGGAACCGCCTGGCTGACGAGCCCCCAGAATCTCTCTGAATGGTTCGGGTGCTTGAGGTGCGCGAGCTCGTGTATCATGACGTAATCCCTTATTCCGTCAGGGGCAAGGAGTATCCTGAAGTTCAGGCTTATGTTCTTAGTGCGCCTTGAGCAGCTTCCCCATCTTGAAGCCTGGTCCCTTAGCCGTATCTGGTTGAGGTCGAATCCGAAGTGCCTGCCGTTCAGGCCTCTCATGTGTAAGGCGAGATCGCCCTTGACGCTCCTTGTTATCAGCCTCCTGACTATTCGGTATGCCTGCTCCTTCCTTTCCTCATCATTCAGCCCGTCAGCAACCCTTACCATGATGGTGTCGTCCTTGGAGAGCCTTCCGCTTGGCCTGCGCGAACCATTGATTATCCTTATCGTGAACCTCCTTCCGAGAATCTCCAGCTCCTGGCCGTCGTGGAAGGGTATGAACCTGGGCTTTGGCTCCAGCTGGCTGTGGTCCATGCGCTCCAGCCTGCGTATGGCCCAGCCCTTGAAGTCGGAGTAGGTTTTGTAGGCGTTCGCCTCAGACATATACAGGGGGAGCCTCATCCTTATCGTGCTTCCGCGTATGTTTACCCTTGCCGTGCTGGATCTAACCCGCTCTACCTCTATCCTGAATTCCCTCCCTTTCACCACTAGACTTTCACCGGGCTGCAAGAAATCGAGTAGATAGGCACTGCATGGCTTATATTCCTGGCAGTCGCTGCGCGTTGACACGATTAGGCAGACGTGGATTCAGATGCCTTCAAGGAATCCCGGAGGGTTTTCCCTGCAGGCTTGCTATTCGGAATCGCGTAGGCATGTCGCGCTGACGCCCGTAGTGCCGCTCAGGAGATATCGACTGCTATGGGGCAGCTCCTGAAGTAGTTCTCGTTGCCGAAGACGCTCATGTGGTCAGGAGTTATCACAGTGTGGTTGTAGGAGCTGTAGTTCAGCGAGAGGCTAGGCTCTGACGCCGCTGTCCTGAGGCAGAATGCTGAGCTGTTTGTCAGCACGTTTGCAGGATGGCCAAGCCCGTTCGGTATGTACGAGCACGTGTTGTTGTTTATCGTGAAGAAGTCGATAGTAGAGGGGTTCCTGTGCGCGGCCAGTATCTCCACAAGGTCTGTGGAGCAGACGTTCTGTTCGTAGTATACGGAGGTGTTGTGGAAGTAGACCACCAATGCCACGCGCTGCGCTGAATTGAAGTTGCCCTTGAATGTCGCAAAGGAGGTGCCGGAAAGGCTCCCCAGGCCGGCGTACGCAGCTATCGCCAGGATTATGACCAGCGCGACTGCGATCCCTGTGTAGAGGGGAGCGTTGCTTTTCTTCTCCTCCCTTTTGCCTGCAGCGGCCTTCTGCTGCCTTGCTTCTTCCGGTTTCGGCCTCTTCAGCTTCTCCTCCTTCATTTTATCATCTCAGTAGATAGACTGGGTAGCATGAATTCATGAACTGCTCGCTGCCGCTTGCGTAGAGGGCAGTCCCGTACATGGAGTAGACGCGCATGGACGAGTTCGTCGCCGATGTCAGGACGATTACAGGCGTTCCGCTGTCAACAAACGAGTTCATGCACGCGCTGGCGGTGCTTACAGCCCCGTTCTCGGTGCACTTGCCTTGGGAGATGTAGGCCACTGTGGTCTTTTGGTTGACGATTAGCGATTGGTTGTAGAGTATGTTTGCGCATCTCGTCATCCCAGGGGTCACTGTGCCGTTGAGGACTATTCCCTGGCTGCTCGAGGCGATGCCAGCGTTCAGGAAGTCCTGTATTGGCGCGTTGGCGTTTGCTGCCGCGGCGTACGAGTATGATATGCCCACGTAGATTATCAGCACTATTATCGCTATTGCGAAGAGGAGCCTCCAGGCGCCTATCGTCCTCCTGTTTATCATTATCTTGTTTTCCTTCTTCAGGCCCCAGTATATGAAGTAGATTATGAGGAGGATGACAAGGCCTATGACAAGCGAGGGCAGCGTCGCGAAGAGCGGCATGGCGCCTACTGCGCCGAAGTACGGCAGGCTGAGTGCCTTCGCGATCTCAGTGGCTATCGGGCCGTCTGTTGCCCTGCTCAGGTCAGCGGCGCTCACCCTTATGGTCTGGAGCGCCTTCGCGTCTGCGTTCACCTTGCTGAGATTCCTTGATATTGCTCCAGTGTTGTTTATGTGTGTGCCTATCTGCAGATTCAGCTTGTCCTGCATGAATGCCAGGGCGGAGGCGTTGGGATTGCTGGTTATGGACTGTATCGCTATCAGGAGGCCCGTGTTGTTGTCAGCCATCAGCTGTATCCTCTTGTAGAGGGGTTCCTGGTGGCTGTAGAGCGCCGTGACGTTTGAGAGGTCGGAGCCGAGTGTTGACTGGTAGACAGTAAGGTTGAGGCTCAGGTATCCTGACCTCAGGGTAGAATAGTCTGTCTGCAGCCTCGAGAGGGCGAATAGCAGGCTTTCGTTGGAGATGTGCGTAAGCAGGGTTTCCGACTGGTTTACCACAGCAGTGTAATTGGCCAGCGTGGTGTTGAGTATGTTGTTGAGCTGGCTGGTCTTCTGCGCCTGCAGGAGGGGCGTTACCATGTTCTTCTCTGTCGTGTTTATGTTCTGCGCGATGGTGTTGACGTACGATGCCGTTGGGGCGTTGCTGTTCAGCGTGTTTATGAGGCCCTGCTCCACAGTGAGCTTCGTGTAATTGTACGTCAGGAACTGGCAGAAGCCTACGGCGTTGCAGTACCATTGCGCTCCCTTGAGCGAGGTGTTGAAGTTTGAGGTGCCGATGCCATTGCACTGGCTAAGATCTACAGATGCCGGAGGAGGGAAGATCGGGTTCTGGTAGATCGACTGCGTTATTGAGGATATGTTGCTGAATGCATAGTTTATGCCCCCTATCTTGCCGTTGATGTTCGATACGCTTACGTTCCTCACAGACGAATTGAAGAGGCTTACGTTCCTGTCCAGCTGGTTGTACTGCTGCTCGAACATCATTATGCCCTCGCCGAAGGTGTCCGCAGGCCCTCCGGTGGAATAGAGAACCTTGTCGCAGGACGGAACGAAGGCGCAGGAGTTGCAGTAATTCGCAAGAGTGCATGTCCCTCCGTTAGCCAAGCCAGTCTCTACAAGGCAGTCATTGAGCGAGCTTGCGGTGCTGGAGAGATACGCAGTCATCTCGCTTGCTATGTTGCTCAGCCCCAGGCTTGATATCCTGGCTTGCACTGTGTTGTTGTTTATTATGCTGGCTATCGTGCTAGTCTTTGTGACGAATGAGAGCGAGGCGGGGTTCGTGGTGTTTATCAGCAGGTATGGATTCGAGTTGAGGAAGAGCTCGGTGTATGTTTTCCCCGTGTATGTGATGTTCACGCTTGTCATGCTGGCCATCGTAGAGGCGGATATGTTGTATGTCGCCAGAAACGAGGCGATGGCAGGGCTTGTCGCGTGGACCGATGCAACGGCGAAGAGCATTGAGAATAGCAGGTATAGTGCCTTCATCAAATCGAATACATTAAGACGAAAACGTTTAAATACGTATTCGAGGCTTCGGTATTGCAGGTTACTG
>DAHVAM010000032.1 GCA_027314605.1 Microcaldota archaeon | reverse complement strand
TCCTCCTCCTCCACCGCCTCCGTAGTTGCCTCCCGCACCGCCTGGCTCGCCATTGCCTCCCAGGCCTCCCGCGCCTCCTCCTCCTTGATTGCCTCCTGAGTTTCCTCCTCCTCCTCCGCCTGAACAGGTGCTCACTGCGCCCGGCTGCCCAGGGTCATTTGTTGTTACTGTAATGCTGCCAGATGCGCCTGCCGAGCCTCCCTGCCCGCCCTGGATGGTATAGCAGCCGCCTGAGTCAGAATTGCTTCCGCCTCCGCTGCCGCCGGTTGAATATGCATAGAAGTTCGGGCCGCTCGCCGATGAGACCGATCCCTGCCCGTCCGACCCGCCTCCGCTGCCCACCCTTACCTCAAACTGGGTCCCTGCGGGATAGCCGGAAACCTGGATCTGCAGATATGCGCCGCCCCCCGCGCCGCTGCCGCCGCTCTCGCCGCAGCAGCCGTGATATCCGTAGCCTCCTCCTCCTCCGCCTCCTACGAGGGATATTGTGTATACTGTGCTTGTGCCTGTGCCTGCAGGCGTCGTGAAATAGAAGACTCCAGACTGGTAGTAGGACTGCGAGTACTGCTCGGTTCCGGTGACAAGAGGAGCAGACGCGGTTATGGATGCGTTCTGCCCGGAGGCGTATGTGCCAGCGCCAGATACGACACCCGAGCCGGCGGGATTCTGCAGTACCTGCAGATTGTACGAGTTTGCAGGGTTTAGGACGCAGCCTGCAGCCTCTGATATCGAATTTTTAATTATGACGTTTGTAGAAAGCAAATTTCCACTATAGGAACCGGCGCCGCTGCCTGTCCAGTTGGTGAATGTGTATCCGTTGTATGGGACTATCGAGAAGTTCGCCTTGCTGCCATACAGATAGATGCCTGTGCCAGTGACCACTCCGCAGCCGTTGCCGAGGAGCGAGAGGGCTGACGGAGGCGCCTGGTACTTGACTGCCCGCGATGCCGTGCAGTTTGAGAACGAAGCTGTTATAAGGTAGTTTCCCGGTTGCGCGGTGTGCGCTGCGGTAGACGCATTGCCGTTGCTGTCGGTGTTCTCCAGGGTCGGCGAGAGTGTCAGCTCCGTGGTGTTTGAGGTGAAGTTGACAGCCGCGCCAGCGACGCTTGTATTGAAAAATCTCACGTTTGCAACAAGCACCTCGCTGGAGCCTGCGTTGGTGGTGGAATTGCCCAAAAGGGAGATGGAGCACTTTGCAGGAGGTATGAGCGGGGAGACATGCGCCGAGAAGGTCCCTCCGTAGGTCTGCGTGATCGGCGAGCTGCACTTGCTGCCTCCCAATCCTGTGCAGATTGTGGCGCTGAGGTACACTGTGCCGCTGGAGAGCGAATTCCGGTTTATCTCCCTGTTGAAATTAATGACACACTGCATTATCCCTCCAGGGAGGACAAAGTTGGGGGAGCAGGCGCCGCTGTATGAGCCTATGTTGGTTATGTTGATCGTCGCTGTAGCGTTCTCCATTGCGTACTGCTGCGAGTTAGAGAGAAGGAAGATCGCTCTTGAAGAGAAGGAGTTCGAGCCGATGACAACGTCCTTGCATGTCAGGTAATTCGAGAAGCTGCAGAGCGCAGGAACCGCAGACTGCGGTATTGCGAAGAAGACGTATAGCAGTATTGCCGCTATGGCGATGCCCAGAATGGCCATGCCGTATACGGAGAGAAATTCGGCAGCAGATTGTAGCTTCATCATCAACCCGAGTTATAATATGGGATTATTCATAAAGAGGATAGTTAAATCTATAAAGGCGATGGCAGCGAAGCGCCCTACTATCTTTTGAAAGGGCTGATGTTTCCTCCGAGCTTCTTTCTGAGCGCGTCCCAGTCATCGAGGAATTTCTTTATCCCTGCATCGGTGAGCGGGTGCATGAACATCTTCTCAAGGACATCGGGAGGAAGTGTAGCGACATCCGCGCCCGCCTTCGCGCACTCGAGGACGTGCACAGGATGCCTTATGCTTGCTGCAAGGACCTGCGACTCCATTGAATAGTTGTCGAAGATTTTGACTATGTCCCTTATCAGCACCATGCCATCCTCGCCTATGTCGTCCAGCCTCCCTATGAACGGGCTAACATAAGCCGCGCCGGCCTTGGCAGCTATCAACGCCTGCTGCGCAGAGAAGATGAGAGTAACATTCGTCTTTATGCCCCTGTTTGCCAGCTCCCTCACGGCGTGCATGCCGTCCTTTGTCATGGGTATCTTGACTACGACGTTGCTTCCTATCTCAGCTATCTTCCTTCCTTCGTTGATCATGCCCTCGTAATCGCTCGCGACCACCTCTATGTTGACAGGGCCTGGCACCAGCTTCGCTATCTTTGCAGCCTGTTCCGCAGGATCGGCGCCTTCCTTCGAAAGCAGCGAAGGATTCGTAGTGACGCCGTCAACTATCCCCATATCCATGAACTTCTGTATGGAAGGCATATTGGCGCTGTCTATGAAGAACTTCATACATTTACCAATCTAGTTGCCTGATTTATTATACTTTCGGAGGAAAGGCCATACTTCTTCATCAGCTCTGCTCCATCCCCTGACTCCCCGAAGGTGTCGTTTACCCCTACCATCGCCATCCTGGTCGGATGCGCCTTTGACAGCACTTCGGAGACTGCGGACCCAAGCCCGCCGATGACATTGTGGTCCTCAGCGGTCACTATGGCGCCGGTCTCCTTCGCCGCCTTTATTATGGCATCGCTGTCTATCGGCTTTATTGTGTGGCAGTCCATCACGCGCGCAGATATGCCCCTCGCCTTCAGCTCCTCCCCCGCTTTCAGCGCCTCCGAGAGCATAATGCCGTTCGCAATTATTGTAAGATCGCTTCCATCTGCCAATGTCTCCATTTTGCCGATCCTTATGTCATGTGACTCTTCGTAAACAACCGGGGTGACAGGCCTCAATATTCTGATATAGGCAGGTCCCCTGGTATTTCCCGCCTCCTTTACGAGTGCCTTTGTCGAATTGAAGTCAGCCGGCGCGATGACCCGCATTCTCGGCAGGGCTCTCATTATCGAGAGGTCTTCTATTGCCTGGTGTGAGCCTCCATCCGGCCCTACTGAGATGCCCCCGTGCGAGCCGATTATCTTTACATCGAGATTGCAGTAGGCTATAGTGTTCCTTATCTGGTCTATCGCCCGTTCGAGGAAGACGACATAGGTCCCGCAGAATACTGTCTTGCCTGACAATGCCAACCCTGCTGAGATGCCTATCATGTTCTGCTCAGCGATGCCTACGTTGAAGAATCGTTCCGGGAATCTCTTGCCGAAATCAAGCATCTTTATCGATTCTGTTGTATCTGCGCCTACCACCACCATGTCCTTATTCTCCGAGCCAAGAGCTACCAACGCCTGCCCGAGTGCGTCTCTCAATGATGCTGTCCTTGCTTCCATCGTCATCCCTTGTATTCAACCTGCTTGAGCGCCTTCTCAAGCAATTCCTTGTTAGGCACCTTGCCATGGTATTCAGGGTTGCCTTCCATGAAGTCCACACCCTTGCCCTTTATTGTGTTCGCTATTATCACTGTAGGGAATTTTCCCTTGTTTGCGCCGTCAAGCGCATCGATTACCTGCCTGATGCTGTGCCCGTCTATCTCTATAACGTTCCAGTTGAAGGCCTCCCATTTCCTCGCAAGCGAATCTGATGGCATTATCTCGGATGTTTTGCCTTCCTGCTGCACGCCGTTATTGTCTATGATCGCCACCAGGTTGTCGAGCTTGAACTTTGCCGCTGACATTGCCGCCTCCCAGACCTCGCCTTCGTCCTGTTCGCCGTCTCCCATCATAACGTATACCGTATGCTTCCTGCCGTCGAGCCTCGCCGCGAGCGCCATGCCTATCCCCTCGGACAGCCCTATCCCTTCCGGACCCCCGGGTATCTCAACGCCTGGCAGCTTGTTCGGATCAGGGTGTCCCTGCAGCCTGGAATTCAGCTTCCTCAGCGTGCCTAGCTCCTCCTTCGGGAAGTATCCGCATTTTGACAGGACGCAATAAAGAGCAGGGGCAGCATGGCCTTTTGAAAGGAGGAACCTGTCCCTCCCGTCCCATTTAGGGTTGCTCGGATCATGTCTCATCTTGTAGAAATACAACGAGGCAAGCACCTCGACTGTGCTCAGTGAGCCTCCAGGATGCCCCGAATTCGATTTCCCCAGCGTGGTTAGTATGTCTGTCCTCAGTTCTGACGATATCTTTTCTAACTCCTCTGGGCCTGCCTGCCTAGCCGAGGCGAAATCTGTGGCCATGTCTAATAACCAGACAGTATTGGATGAAAACCATTATATTAAATTGGGCTGATTTACGAAAAGGCTTATATATTTATCTAAATATAAGATATTATACTTAAGTATAAGATGATTACTTGGATAAAAGAGATTTGGCCCTCAGGAAAGCTTGTTTGAAGATCCCGATAGTATTTTTCCTCTCGTTTGCCATCCTGGCAAAATATATCTACGCTGAGCCCTTCTCTTTCGATGTGGTCGGCACGCTCTCTGCGGTCCAGCAGACCCTCATGCAGGTCGGGCCGATATTCAGCGCCGTACTCTTTGTCCTGGGAGGCATATTCTATGCGGTCGGCCAGCTCTTCCCGTCATACAAGAGAGCCAACCTGCACACGATGGCTATCGACATAATCATAGGGGCGATAGTCGTGGCCGTGCTCTCCGTGGCGTCGACAAATCTGGCCATCGCATCGACGCATCTGCTCACGAATTTAACCTCAAACTCGCTGTGATCCGATGTCAGCCCTCCCATTCGGGAATTATGGTTTCACCGTGGCGCTGTATGTGATAAGCATAATGGTGGCGGTCAGCGGCATATCTCTCGGGATAGGATATGCGTTCAACGAGAGGAGATTCAAGGATTTCGGGAGGGAGGAACTGTACCAGTCCATAATCAACGGCGCGCTGGTAGGGGGTCTCATTGCCTTGTTTTCCTCCGGCGGGATGGTTGGCAGCCTCATAGGCTCCTTGACACTATTGAACGGAACTAGCCTGACGTGCAGCGCCTACATGTCCGGCAATCCTGCGCTCTGCCTGTCCTACGATTATCTTGCCGGGACAGGCCCGTACACGTTCATGGGAGTTCAGCATCAGTCAATCCTCTCGATGACGACGCTGACGCTGACCTCGCTCTTCGGGCTTGACGCGGTTCTGGGAGTGATAGCCTCGGTCAATGTAAACCTGGTCATTGTCCAGCTATCATTCAACTACGTGCTTGCGCCGATACTCAGCGAAATACAATACATCATCAAGATACTCAGCACCATAGCGATAAGCGCGCTTGTCCAGGCCTCTGTCATATCATTCATAGCGGTAGGCGCTCTGAGCCTCATCCTCCCCGCAGGCCTTATACTGAGGTCCTTCTATCCGACGAGGAAGCTCGGCGGGTTCTTGACGGCGCTGAGCATAGGCCTCTATGTCGTTCTCCCCCTCTCCTATGTATTCAACATAATGCTCGTGGGTTCGTTCTCTTCGAACACCGCCTCTCCGAACATCAATCAGTTGACCTTGACGGCATCTGGCATCGAGGGCAACATCTTTTCGTTCAAGCCCGCAGTGAATTCGACGCAGGGAAACAGCATCGGCAATGCCATATCCGGAGCGCTCGCCTCGTTTGCAAACAGCGTTTCCGATGTGATAAACCAGATTTTCTCAATGATCTCCTATTTCATAGTCTATACCTTCATACTGCCTGCATTCAGTCTGATAGTGACAGGCATCTCGGTCAAGGAATTGGCCGAGGTCCTGGGAAGCGAGGCCTATTTCGGCAGATTTAGCATGTTGGGATGAGGCATGGAGCAGAACGAAATCATGAATAGGATATATTCGTATCTTTTCTATGCGCTAGGGACGCTGTGCGTCGTCTGCGCCGCTTTACTCTCAAGCGCTTACCTTGCTGCGCTCGCATCTCTCGTTGTGCTAATCTCCGCAGTCTACCTGAACAGCGGCCACATTGTCAATAACCTGCTGGTGAAGAGGTCCAACATAATCGAGATTTACAATGGCTTCAGGCTAGACAACAACCTGGAATCAGCTGTGAAGAGGATTGGCGACGAATACAGGGCCGTCTCGATAGCATTGCTGAACCCCGGGAAAGTGGACACGGCCATGCACGATGCGATAAAGGCGCTTATAGAGAGCGTGCATGAGCCTTTCGAGTTCAGCATAATGCTGAAGGAGGCAGACGGCAAGAAAATGATAGAGTCGCTTGACACAAAAAGGAGGATGAAGGAGATCCTCCTCGCTAGGCTGGATTCCGGGAAACAGGACAGGATAAACGCCTTGAAGAGGGAGATAGACATCCTCGGAACAGAGATACAGAACGTCAGAAAAGGCGGCAAGGCCCTGGACGTAATCCTGAAGCTCTGCGCCTTTGGGAGCTCCGTCAACGGGACAGGGGCGGCAAGAGAATCCTCCGCGGGAATAAAGCGCGTCGCAGATGCGTTCTCATCTGCGCTGGGAATGGACTATGAGATACTGCGCGGCGAGGAACTGCTGAATTTTATCGAGGCAAATCAATGAGGCACTGGAAACCTTTAGGGTCAGAGATTGCCTCGCGGCTATTCTGCGTGCCGGAAAAAGCAGAGCAGCAGAGCGCGAAGGCCATAGCTGCAAGCGCAGGGGGCATATTCGTAGGCCATTCGCATACATATTCGATCCCATTTTTCCTGGATTTTGAATCCCTGATAAATCCTCACGTGTTTATACTTGGAATGAGCGGAGGCGGAAAGACATTCCTTATGGGAAATTTGTTGCTAAAGGTCCGCGCGACGATTGAAAGCAAGCTTATAATCATAGATTTCACCGGGGAGTATTCCGGCGCGGTGGAACTGCAGGCGCACGAGGAGCGCGACGCTTTGGACCCGCTGAGTTACATAAACGAGGAAGGGCACAGGATCCTATATTTCAATCTCAAAGGCCTGCAGGAAAGGGAGAAAATAGAGGCTGCCGCCGGAATCCTTCGCGAGGTTGTCAAAGCCATGAGGTCCATGGAGGTCGATGCGAAGGGAAGGATATTCATATTGCTTGATGAGGCCTGGAAGCTGCTTGGAACCAACGCTGACCTCGAAGTGATCATAAGGGAAGGTAGAAAGTACAAGGTAGGCCTTATGATGGCCTCCCAGCTTATCGAGGATATAGAACTGCCTATGCTTTCCAGCTCCGCTGCCCTGTTCATTTTCAAGGTGCAGAACAAGGAGAGTCTCGACGGTCTCTCGAGGAACTACAATCTCGGCGAAAAGTACATCGAAGCAATCCAAAACCTCGATGTCGGGAGCTGCCTGGCAATCCAGGTGTTAAAGACAGGAAAAAGGGAGGCATTTGTCATACGAAGGGTCATGGGCGTCTCGATGAAGAGGTATCTTGCAATCATGCTTGGTGGTATAATGATGGAGGTTGAAGAAGAGGAGCTCGCAGCGGCGATAAGGAGGCTGTGCAAGGAGGATTCTTCCGTGCTTATTTCGGAGATATCGGCAGACAGGAGCATAGAACTGCACAGCCTGATAAAAAGGCTGCTCATCCTCGGCGCCGATAGAAAGGCAGTTCTGGATTCGTTAAGGAAATTCGGGGCAGACGATTACGGGATATCTGACGCTTTCGCTTTGGCGATCGCGGAGATTGGTGACACGAATGCAGAATGATTACTTTTTAAGCAAGATCTGCTCAAACGCCAAGCTTCTGAGAACTCTTTCCTCCGTGGCAAAGGAACTGGAATGCTATCCCGGCCTGGTGAGAATAAGGAGGGGGACGACACTTGCATACCTGATAGGCAGGGAGGCTGGCGACTGTTTCTATACTGTGGAGCTATCCAAGGATGCGATTGCGCTCACGATACATTCGAAGGCCTCCCCTGTCTACTATTTCCAGGAAGCCTTGCTCAGGCTTCTTAGCATATTCTCAATTTTGGAGGAATTCTATGTCGTTGACCTGCGCAGCATCTATCCGTACCTGATCAATGTTCTAGGCGCGTCCCAGTTGGGCAACCTGGTAGACAAATCCGACAAGGATGGCAGCCGTTGGAGTGGCATAGAAAGCATACTCGCGAAAAGGATCAACTCTCTGTTATCCCAAAATGCGGCGCTTCAAGGCAGCCTGGAGGAAAAAGAAAGAAAGCTTGATCTGCTGCTCTCCAGATTCATCATAGCCAAATACGGGGGCACAGTCGACCTTGACACAGCCGCGAAGGACATCCACGTGGAGAGCACAGACATAGAGAAAGCGATCAAAAACATGGAAAGCCTCGGATACAAGGGAGTACGGGTTGGAGAAAGGCGCTTTTCACTGATGAGGGCATGATCGGGCTTTCCTCCTACGTCTACGATTTTGCACCGATACCCATCGGGATGCTTGCCTTCTACATTATCCGGTCGATAAAACTCTCAGGCCGCAGGATAAGGATCTACAATGAGGATACCGGAAGAAAATTCCCTGATTCTTCTCTCCGCCAGGCAGATGGCACATACGCGGCCAATGACTTTCAAGGTTTTATAAAAACAGCGCTTATTGTCAACGGAAAATTTCCCCGGAGAAGGCCGAA
>DAHVAM010000031.1 GCA_027314605.1 Microcaldota archaeon | reverse complement strand
CGTCGAATATAAGCCCAGAATAGTCCGTCAAGCCCATCTTTCCCTGACCAGAAGCCCTTCTGGCCAGTCTTATAATGAAACCCTGTGGATTTTATGCCTTGCGCAGGCGGGGAGCATGCGGCTCCCTTCGCTGAGCCGCGCCCTCATCACTATGCCGATCAGGCAGCCTTGCGTGGCGTGGCTTGGAGGCGGCGGGGGCGGATGCATCGTGATTAATAAGTTTAGGTGCGATAGTTAATTTGATGGAGTTCAGCGCGCACGAAAAGCTCGTTATTGTGCATTTCGGTGAGCTCTGGCTGCGCGGCAGGAACAGGAACAGCTACATAAAGGCCCTTGCAAGGAACGTGAACATGCTGCTTGCAGGAGAGGATGTCCGCCTTGACAAGCTCTACGATCGTTTCGTCATAAGGTTGGGAAGAGACGCAGACCTCGGTAGGATAAAGGGCAGGCTCAATCATCTCTTCGGCATAAGCAATTTCGAAATCGCGTACGCGACAAAGAGCGAGCTGAAGTCTATCGTCAAGCTTTCCACAGAGCTTCTTTCCGGGATGGATAAGAGTAAGGTCTTGAAGGTTTCGGCCCACAGGACCTACAAGGACCTGCCCTTCACTTCCGTAGACATAGTTGACAAGGTTTTCAAGATCGCGAAGGAGATGGAATTCCCGCTCTCGAACAAGGACTTCGAGAGCGAGCTGAAGGTGAACGTCACTAAGGACGCCGCCTTTGTTTCCTGCGAAAAGGTGAGGGGGCTTGGAGGCCTCCCGGTGGGAACGAGCGGCAGGGGAGTCGTTCTCCTGTCAGGCGGCATCGATTCCCCTGTTGCCGCATGGTATGCGATGAAGAGGGGAGTGGAGCCGATATACGTGCACATACACGGATATCCTGACAGCAAAGATGTCGCGGAGTCGAAGATGCCAGAGTTGCTGAAGATCCTGGAGAATTATTCGCCTGATCCGAAAATTTACTACGTTCCCTCGCATTTCTTCCAGCTGTCTGCAATGAAGGCAGGCAGGTACGAATTGATACTCCTGAAGTCGTTCATGTTCATGGTCGCAGAGAAGATTGCGGAGAAGGAAGGCGCGAACATGATCTTTACAGGGGAGAGCCTCGGGCAGGTGGCCTCCCAGACGCCTTCAAATATAGCTGCAGAGGGGGAGGGCATTAAGATGCCGATACTGAGGCCGCTCATAGGCTTCGACAAGCAGGAGATCATAAAGGTAGCGAGATCGATAGGCACATACGAGCTTTCCATACTGCCTTACAAGGACGTCTGCTCGATAAATTCAAAGAATCCGAAGACGCAGACAACGATAGGCAAGATAAAGGAGCTGAAGAAGGAGACAAAGCTTGGCAGGATAGTCGCAAGAACGCTGAAGTCTTCGCAGCTGGGATAGTCAGGCAAGTATGCATGAGTCGATTGCAAGGGTAAGGCCGCACCTTATGAACCTCTCATTCTCCTCCCTGTTCGCCCTGAGCGATTTCTTCTTTACCAATTCCTGGTATTCCCACTGGGGCTCGAATATTTTCACCGCTTCGTCGACGCTGAATCCCGCGCCGGTGCCTTCGCACATCTTTACCATATCGCTTACAAGTATGTCTGATGTCGTGGGCCCCTCTGGCTCTCCCTCCTCTATCTTCTTGCCGTTTTCATACAGGCCCCATGAGCCGCGCCTGTTGGAATGGAACTCTGTTTCAGAATCCATGTAGTTCAGATCGAGATAGCTTCCCGACTCGAATACAAATCTGGCTGACTTCTTGTTCTCCTTGGTGCCCTTTGCTATCCTTATGAAAGCGACAGTGCCTCCGGAGAAGAATCTTCCCGAGACATTCACCTCGGCGTGTATGCCCGTGGGGTTTGAGAGGTCATAGTCGGGATTCTCGGCGTAAAGCTCTATGTCGCCCAGTGACATGCTGTCGGCCTTGGCGCCGAAATGGAGTATCTCGAAAGGATGTATCCAGTCCATGAACAATCCGCCGCTGCCGGTTGAGAAGAGCCACCCTTTCCTTCTCATGTCGCCTTCCCTGACGTTCTCGAAGAAGGTCATTGAGACAGCCCTCACCTTCCCGTACCTTGCAGTGTACTTTTTCAGAAGCTCCTCGAGATTCATTGTCAGTGTCTTGTGCGTGTAATGCAGGTGGAGGTATGCCTTCTTCTCGAACCCGTTTTTTCTTATGAAACCGACAACCTCGTTGAACTCCTTCCTGTTGATGCCCCATGTCTTTTCTGTTATCGTTATCTTTCCTTCTCCTAGAGACTGTTTGGTCTGCAGTGCGTGGAACTCGTTTGGATCAGATATGTGCACTATGTCTAGTCCGCCGAAGAAATCCCTTGGTATTATCGAGCTTTCTGGTATCGCGTAGTAATCGTCCTTCGTGAGCCCTAGCGCATTTAGGCGGTCTGTCTTCCCGCTTGCGGGGTTTGCGCCTGCCGCCTTGGCAACCTTTATCCTGTTGCTCTCCTTCATGCCTATGTAGAGCCTCTCGAACCAGTGGCCTATGCCTATCGCCCCAAGCGTGTACTGTCCCATAGCATCAGTCCGGTTTCTTTGTCTCGTGGCCGCCGAACTCGTGCCTCAGCGCAGCAAGCAGCCTCCTTGAAAACTGGTACCCGTTCCTTGATGAGAATCTCTCGTATATGGAGTGCGTCAGGGCCGTGAGCGGTACGCCAAGCTCTATTGCAGTCTGTGCTGCCCACCTTCCCTCTCCGCTGTCTTCCACGTAAGGCTCGATGGATTTGAGCCCGGGGTCTTTTTCCAGCGCCCTGCCGGCGAGCTCCACCAGATAGCTCCTTACCACTGAGCCATTCTGCCACAGTTTCATTATCCTTGCAAGGTCAAGACCATCGTAAGGGCCCTTTTCGAGGAGGTCTGCGCCTTCCACAATTGACTGCATCATCCCGTACTCTATCGCGTTGTGCACCATCTTCACAAAATGGCCTGAGCCTGCCTTGCCCATGTAGGCATATCCGTCCTTGACGCTGAGATCCTTGAACAGGGATTCGCATTTTGCATATACATTCCTGTCTCCCCCTACCATCATGCACATTCCGGCCAGAGCGCCGCTTGGCCCTCCGCTGCATCCCGCATCAAGATATCTTATGCCCTTGGACTCGAGGATCTCTGAATGCCTTATAGAGTCGGTATATTTTGAGTTTGAGCCGTCGATCACAATGTCTTCTTTAGACAGGAGGGAGGATAGGTCGTTTACTGCCTTGTCAGTAGGCTCTCCTGCAGGAAGCATCACCCAGACGACTCGCTGGCCCTTCAGCTTTCCGACAAGATCAGATAGGGACGAGGCGGGAATTGCGCCTTTCTCTGATGCTTCCTTCAATGGCGCCTCAGAGCGGTTGTACGCGATTACCTTGTATCCCTTGCCCAGCATCTGGAAGGCTATGTTCTTGCCCATCTTCCCCAATCCGAATATGCCTACCGCATCTAACCCTTCCATTCAAGACCTCCGCATATAGATGGGGTGAATGATTATTAAAATTGTCTGTGGGATCGGGGAGCCGCGTTGCCATTGCAGGGAACCTGTAGGCGCAGTTAATCAGTGACTATCGGATTAAGATTTATCTCGAATGCCGATGTCGGCTCCTCTATTCCGAAATTGCCCAGCACCTGCGGATGTATCTCCCCGAAAAAGCCTATCATCTCCTTGTCCAGCATTATCCTCGCGCAGCGGCCTTTCACGAAACTTTCGTTCTCGTACTGCTCCACCTTGAGATAAAGGTTCAGGACATATGAAAGCGAATCGATTACGCTCTTTATGTTGTTGAAATTCGACCTCGGGTCTGCGCACACCCCTGCAAGATGATACTCCTCAATCGGGGCTTTCTTTGAGACATGGAAGGCCATGTCAAGTTCGAACAGCTTCTGCGGCATCTTCTCATGCGTCGAGATGCCTATGTTCTTTAGCAGGGAGGGAAGAATCCATGTCCGCATCATGGTAATGGACTGCGCCTTTGCATTCTTGAGCCTGACATAGTCGGCATTCTTTTTGGAAAGGAATCCTGCAGCGTCTTTTATGCCCATCTTCTCGAAATTGGTCTCCTCGTTAGTTAGATACGTGTTAAGGACCTCGTAGAAGCCCATGCCGACCATCGCCTCTGATGCCTTCTCAAGCAGGAGTTCCCTCCCCTCCAGCTCGCCTTTCTGGGACGCGAGTATGGGCACAGGCCGTATGTAGTCATAGCCGTATCCTATCGCAATGTCCTCAACGACGTCCTGGTCGTTGATGATGTCCATCCTGTAGCTGGGTATCCTGAATTTTATGTCCTTGCCTATGAGCGCGGCCTCGTACCCCATCTTGTTTGCCAACGAGATGATATTGTTGTATCCTATCTTGACTCCGATCTCGCCCTCGGCCATCTGCAGCGGGATTGAGATGTACCTGCTCCCCATCACCGGCGTCACTATGGTCTTGCCGGTGTAGTTTATCTCCACCTTCCTCACTTCCGCGCCCATGTCCATGAATATCGAGCCCAGCAGGTCTGCAGTCTTGTTGACTGAATCCCCATGCATTCCCGTTATGTCGATAAGCATGCTCTTTGTCCTCGCCGTCACCCTTGTCCTCTCAGAGTTTAGTATCGGGATGAATGAAAGGACACCGTGGTTGTCCTTCAATGCGGGATACCTGTTTCCCCCGTCTATCGTGTATCCGTACTTTGCGCCCTTGTCTGTTGTCTTCAGTATCTCGCTGAATGACCTCTCCTGATTGTCGTTGAGAGGCATGTATTTCTCGTCCTTGTATGCGTTGTAATGCAGTGGAGGCTCTATCTGGCCGAGATCATGCAGTCCTATCGCAATCTTCTTCCTCGACCTGCCGTAGGTCTCGCAGAGCTTTTCAGTGAAGTTTATCAATTCAGCCAGGGATTCGTTGCTGAAATCCAGGCCATACGCTGCGATTGCGGAGATGAAAGGCCTCACGCTCGCCACCTCCTTCCCCACATTTATCGAGAACGCAGGGGTTTCGTCTTTTATCTCGTACACGAATCTTTTCGATTTATGCATGAAGTTCTTGAGCGCCCTGGCGAGCCCCACTGCGCTGTATAGGTCTGGCCTGTTCGGCGTGATCTCTATGCTTATCTCCTCCTTGTTTATCCTCTCGACCTCGAAGCCCAGCTTGTACGTCTGGCTCTTCAGCTCCTCCTCAGTCATATCTGACGGAAGCAAGCTCATGAGATACTTCTTGTCGAATGTCACTACAGGCATTAGACCATCCTCCTCTTCCTCAGCCACCCGATGTCGTTGTTGTACAGTTCGGTGACGCTCTTTATCCCTGGATCCTTGAGGAGCATTATCCTTTCAAGGCCCGGGCCCCACGCGAGGACAGTTATGTTCTTCCTCGGCACTCCGGTTATCTCCCTCCGTATGATCCCCGCGCCGCCCATCTCTATGAACTCCTTTGTCTTTTCCGAATACGCGTAGAATTCGACCCCGGGCTCCACGAAGGGAAAGTATGCGGGCTTGAACTTGATCTCCAGGCCCAGCGGCTTGTATATTGAGATGAGTATCTCGAAGAGATTTGCGAACGTCAGGTTATTGCCTATGACTATGCCTTCGTGCTGGTAGAAGTCAGTCAGGTGCCTGTAGTCTATGTTCTCGTTCCTGAAGACCCTTCCCACGGAGAAGAGCTTTATTGGAAGCTGGTAGCCTCCCTTCCCGTTAGCCATGCCGTCGAGTATCGCCCTGATGTTCCTTACCGAGATGTTTGTTGTATGGGTCCTAAGCAGCGCCTGCTCGGCGACCTCTGTGCTCCAATCGCCTTTCCAGGATTCCAGGTGCGCCTTCTTTATCAGGTCGACAGACTTCTCCTTGGCAAGGCTCACAGTTTCAGGATTGGAAAGATAGTACGTGTCCTGCAGCTCTCTTGCAGGATGGTCCTGAGGCACGAATAGCGAGTCGAATACCCAGAAGGCAGGCTCTATGATAGGCCCCGATGTCTGCTTGAAGCCCAATGAAAGATATATGTCTTGTATTCTCCTTATCATCAACCTGACAGGATGCCTCATCGCTACAGGCTCCCTCTCCACGTTCAATGTGACGTCGTAAGGCTTGAATTCCTTCCCCTTCCAGGATTTGTTCATTATTATGTTCTTGTTCAGCGCGTCTATCTGCTCGGTCCCAGGTTCTGATTGCAGCTCCCCTAGCCCCTTGTCAGTCGCCCTTATCCACTGTATCGCGTTCTTTTTCTTTATCGTAATGAGGCCCCTCCTCATTAGATTCAGGATTGCCTCCTTTCCGGATTCCATCAGGCTGAAGTATTTGTTCGGGTCTTTTTCCAATGCCCTCAGCGCATTGCCTTCGGCAACCCCTGTCTTAAGGGATTTCTGCCCTTCTGGCGTCAGTTCTATTGCCCCGTTGTTTATTGCAACTAGATTTTTCTTCTTCGCCCACTGGAATCCTATCTGTTCCTCCTTTGACTTCAGGGACGAGGGATAGAGCTTGCCTTTCTGCGCCTTCTCCAGCAGGAGCTCTTCTGGCATCTTCGATCTTGCATACGTGATGCCTTCCTTGCTCAGTTCGACATTCTCGACCTCTCCTTTCTTTGCCTCGATAGACGCTCTCGCGGAGAGGTTCTCGATCGCCCACAGGAGCTCCTCCCTTCCCAGCCCGGTGTCCTTGAGCGCCTCATCTAGAGTGATCTGCCTTCCCTTTTTCAGGGACTTGAGTAGTGCCGCCTCGTACTTGTGCATGATGCCCTGTGGAACAATACAATAAAAATCTCTTTAAATACTCTCTATCTAATCTTTCCTGAGGAGGACTTATGCTCAGGGTTGCAATACAGGGCGAGAGGGGCTCTTACAGCGAGCTTGCGGCCCTCAACTACTTTGGAAAAGCAGGGATAGCGGAGTGCGAGACCTTCACAGACGCATTTGACGCAGTGGAAAAGGGGGCGGATTACGCCTTTGTGCCCATAGAGAATTCGATAGAAGGCATAGTGACGCAGGTATGCGACCTGCTCCTGGAGAGGAACCTGCATATTGTCGGGGAGGGGATATTGAGGATCGAACATTGCCTTATCGCAAACAGGGGAGTCTCGATAAAGGACATAAAGACAGTTTACTCGCATCCGCAGGCGCTGGCGCAGAGCAGGAAATTCCTTGAAAGGCTTGGCGTCGAGATGATACCGTTCTCCGATACTGCAAAAAGTGTCAGGATGATCAAGGAGAAGGGACTGCTGGACTCGGCAGGGGTGGCAAGCCAGCAAGCCGCAAAGGCCTATGGCATGATAGTCCTCAAGAAGAACCTTGAGACGCACAGCCACAACTACACGAGATTCTTTGCGCTTTCCAGGAAAGCGGTCCGCAGGACATCTGGCGGCGCGGCGAAGAGCTCCTTCGGCGTGACCACAAAGAACAAGCCGGGCGCGCTCTACGACGCCTTGGGCTGCTTCGCTGAGAATGGGGTCGACCTGACGTATCTGCAGTCCAGGCCGGTGCCAGGCAAACCATGGGAGGCGCGCTTTTACATAGAGTGCAGGGGCTCTTCCGAAGACAGGAAGCTGGCGGAGGCCTTGAATGGGCTGAGGGAGCATGCGGATGCTATAAAGGTGCTGGGTTCCTACGAGGCCGCGCGCAGGGGATGAGACTTTGGGAAGGCTCAGGCTTTATCTTTTAGAGACATTTGAGCCGACGATACTCTTCGGCTTCTTTTCTGCTCTGGTAGGCGTCTTTGCCGCATGGCACTACCGCAGCTTCGACGGGTTGACCGCGGCGCTTGCAATCATAGGCGCGGTATGCTCCCAGATTGCCGTCAATCTCATAGACGATTACGTTGACTATAAGTCAGGACTTGACAGTGACACTGAGAAGACGAAGTTCAGCGGAGGGAGCGCGCTTGTGTCAGAGAAGCTGGTAAAGCCGGGGCATGTCATACTGATAGGAATGTCCTCGTTCGCCATAGCTCTTGCCATTGGCATCTACCTGACTTATGTCCACCTGCTGCTCCTTCCGATAGTCATGATAGGCGGCCTGACTATCCTGCTTTACGCGAAGTACCTGGCAAGGGTGCCTTTCTTCGCCGAGCCCCTTACAGCGCTGAACTTTGCATTGGTCTGCATAGGCGCGTTCATAGCCTCGGGAGGCCAGATAGGGCGCGTTGCGCTTTTCCTGTTTCCGGCGATTGGGGCAGGGATGCAGGTTGGAGTGGCGACTGTTGTGAATTATCTGCCCGACAGGGAGGCGGACAGGAAGCACGGCAGGAGGAATGTGGTGGTCATGCTCAACAGCAACAAGGGCAACGCCGTTTTCTATCTTGCATTGCAGGCAATAGCCTTCTTTTTGGTTATTGCCGGAGTCTACATCGGCGCTATTCCCGCCGCTTCGCTTGCGGTTCTGTTGACAGCGCCTGTGGTCTGGAGCATTGCCTGCGCCATGGTGAACTACAAAAGCCCCAGGAAATACGAGAGGGCGATGGCGAATGCAGTCCTCGCTGAGCTCGTCTTCATGCTCATAATTGCGATATCGTTTGCCTGAGGCCGCAGTTAGGTATTTAAGCGGCTGAGTAGCTATCATATTGGTGCAGGCGTTGGACATGTGGGAGGAGCTGAAGATGCCGGATAAGGTAAAGAGGCAGACCGAGGCTGTCGTTTCGAGGTTGGCGTCTCTCGGAATAGAGGATTTCGTCAACGCGGAACTGGCTTCGCCTTCGACCCATCTCCTAAAAAGCCCTGGAAAATTGCTCAGGCCCTCGCTGGTTTTCCTGGGAGCCGATTACATAGGCGTTGAAAATCCCGGCTCATACGTCGACCTTGCCGCCGCTGTCGAATTGCTCCATACATCTTCCCTTGTGCATGACGATATAATCGACAGGGATAGCGCAAGGAGGGGCGTTCATGCCACGCACGTG
>DAHVAM010000030.1 GCA_027314605.1 Microcaldota archaeon | reverse complement strand
CAACAAGTTTTACATCCTTGATGTTCTCGCATTGTTTTACCACTAAGGCAACAATATGTTTCGCGAATTTCTTCGTATGGTCATATTTCTGCACTATGACACGGGCTGCTGCCCAAACCTCTACTATTTTATCTTTTGTCTCATCAATTTTCATTGCATCAGTCTCCTGGCAAGGACGACCAATGTCCGAACAGGAGACCTCACACTCACTGTTTCAGACGATAAAAAGAGAAGAGAAAACCCTCCAAATCCTATTGAACGGAAAGGTTCTTAATTTGTCAAGTTCCTAATGGCAGTAGGCAAACCCTTTATAATCTTTTCCCGCAATATACTAACGATTAATCTTCAGTGGTTACTATGAAGCTAAGGCCAGCAAGGACAATGAGGTACATAACAAGCCAGGCTTGGAGCAGATACTCCGTCAAGAAGCCCAGGAAGAACTTCATCAAGGCGCTGCCGCACACAAGCCTTCTGATATTCAGGATGGGAGTCAACAAGCCGGACTACGACACCGTACTCACGCTCAATGCGGACCATTACATTCAAGTCAGATCCAATTCATTAGAAGCGGCCAGGCAGACGGCAAACAAATACCTGGAAGGCCAGCTGCCTAACAACTACTCCTTCAGGGTAGTCACGTATCCGCACCAGGTCATAAGGGAGAAGAAGAGGGCTACTGGAGCAGGGGCAGACAGGCTCTCGCAGGGAATGTCGATGTCGTTCGGCAAGCCCATCTCGGTTGCGGCGAGGATCAACAAAGGGACAGAGGTCTTCGAGGTAAAGATAACAGGCAACTCCACATCGATAGCTGTCGCGAAGGAGGCGCTTAAGAGGGCATCATCGAAGATATCGGGCCATTATTCCATAGTCTCCAAGCCGATAAAGCAGGGCGCGGCAGTTTGATTCGTCAGGTCTTTTTCTTAGGCGCTTGTAGAGAAGCTTTATGAATCAGGAAAGATAACAGTTTGAACATGGCAAACGTTATCCGGAAAGCGGCTGCTGGCGCAGGCATGCTTGCCGTGGCGCTCAATGCAGGCATAGCAATGCCGGCAAGCGCAAAGGAGGATGCCAGAGCAGAGGACAGCATAAATCTTGGGAAGCCGGCGCAGCGCAGCCTGGGGGTGGAGTATGTCGTATTGAGGGATCACTTCCTCGTAATACTGGCTGGGCTGGGAAGGAACAACAGATGCCTGCCTACAATCAATCTTCCCAAAAGCGTACACCTGGAGCCGCTCAATGACGCAGAATACAGTATACTCGGGAATGCCATAAGGAAGGCGTGCAGGCAGATCGGCGCGGAGTGGAGAGAAGAGGGCAGGTGATCCGATGGCAGGCGCGCTTAGAAAGCAGGCTTTCGCTTCCGCGGCAGCACTGGGAATGGCTATCGCTACAGCGCTTCCAGACATAAGGCCTGCGCATGGCAGTGTTTCTGATGGGCGGAGCCAGGAGGCCGCAGAGGCAGGGCAGATAGGGATGGAGACCAGGGTAACGTATGATAAAAAGGAGTACACGGCCACGATGATGCTTATCTACTCCTCCAAAAAGGAGGAGCTGTTTGTCGGCTGTCGACCCATAATAACCGCAAAGGACAGCCCAGAGGTAGAGGTGTCCCAAAAACTTTACAAGGAGATAACAGGCGATAAGGGCATAGCGCCATACCTCGAGGCCGCCTGCGGCCTGGACATGATGTTCAACATCATAAACGACATGCAAAGGCGGAGCCACGGAAACAGGGCCGAGAGAGGAGCCGTGATGGCCAAGGCAAAGGAAAACAACATCCCAGAGAAGCTTTCCGAGCTGCTGATAAAGGCGCTTATAGAGTCAAAATTCATCGAGGCCCAGGGCTCTGGTTTCCTTGCGGTTGCAGGCAAGGCCAAGAACAAGTGAGGCGGCTACTGCCTTCTTTTTCTGCGCTCTGCGACTACCCTGTCTATCATCAGCCGTAGCCAGGGAGTGAAGTTCTTCGGATTCTTCTTTATCTCCTTCTGGAGCCTGGCCATGTCCATCCATTTCCAGTCCTGCACCTCTTTTGGATTGGGCTTTGGATCTTTATCGTAATTGCCGAATATTATGTGGTCATACTCTCGTTCGCGTAGCCCGTGCCCGACGTCTGCCTCGTACGGGAAGTCGAAGACCTCGCGCATCCTGCAGTCGAAACCCATCTCTTCCTTCAGCCGCCTGTGCGCCGAGGTGATGGCTCTCTCCCCTGGCATGGGGTGGCTGCAGCAGGTGTTGGACCACTGCCTTCCGGAGTGGTACTTGCCGGCATCTCTTTGCTGGAGCATGGTCTCCCCCTTCTTGTTGAAAACGAAGATCGATATGGCCCTGTGCCACCTTCCGGTATCCTTGTCGTGGGCCTTCAGCTTCTCCTCTGTCCCTATCCTCCTGTCTGTCCTTTTATCGACTAGTATTACCTGGTTTGCCCTGCCCATCTAAACCCTTTTTATATCAGTTCAGTATAAACATATAAATAAGCATTCGAGGAGAAGGACTGGCTGTGATTTTATGCGAATACTGCTGCAATTCCCGGAAGGCCTTAAGGAGAAGGCGCTAGAATATTCGAGGAAGCTGGAGGCTGAAGGCAACGAGGTCTTTGTCTCAGCCTCGCCCACGTACGGCGCCTGCGACCTTGCGATAGATGAGGCTAAGGCAATAAAGGCTGAAAAGCTGGTCCATTACGGCCACGCTGAATTCCATCACGTCGACTTCAACGTGGAGTACGTCTTCTACACTGTCGATGCGCCAATGGATATACTCGAGAGGTCGTTGGAGCAGCTAAAGCCCTTCAGGACGATAGGCCTCGTCACGACAGTACAGCACGTGCACCAATTGGAAAAGGCCAGGGAGTTCTACGAGAGCAGGGGCAAGGAGGTCATCATAGGCAGGCCGTACGGCTTCGCTAAGCAGAAAGGCCAGATACTTGGCTGTGACATAGGCAGCGCCGCAAGTATCGATTCGAAGGTCGATGCCCACGTGTATTTCGGCGGAGGCATCTTCCATCCCCTCGGCGCGGTGCTGCACACATCAAAGCCATTCCTGGCCATAGAGCCGTTTACAAACACGATTGAATTCATGGACCATTACAGGGAGAAGTACAGGAAGAGGAGCAGGGGCAAGATAGCAGCATCTGTAGACGCGAAGAAGTTCGGGATAGTGGTGAGCACCAAGAACGGCCAGCATAACATGAACCTCGCGAAGCTGCTCAAGGAGCGGATAGAGAGCAGCGGCTTCGAGGCTGCCATACTTGTCTCGAACAACGTCGACTTCCAGTCGCTGGAGAACATGAGAGAATTTGACGCGTTCGTCAACACGGCATGCCCAAGAATAGCGGTGGACGACATAACTAGGATTGGCAGGCCGATGCTCAGCGCAAACGAATTGATGGAAGTACTAACCCTGAGAGAAAAGAAGTAGAAGAAATGCCCTGCGCAAAGGCGCAGGGTTGAAAGAAGAAACCTTGAAGGCAGGTTATGTTGCCTTCGCGGTTACGCTTGCAAGCTGCGCCTGCGTGACTGCGCCGCTGCTGCTTCCAGTGGTGTACTGCACCCAGATGTAGCCGCTTATTCCCTGGCCGACGTGCGCCTGTCCTGGTGCAAGCACCGGGAGCGAGATCGTGGTTGTCGTTCCTGAAGCGAGGCCGCTTATAAGGTTGTTGGCGTTATTGGATAGAAGCGCAGATGTCAGCCCGCTGCTCTGCACTGTAGATTCCTGCGAGGCATTCACGAATACAACGTTTGCCGTGGACCAAGGCGTTCCGGAGTCCTGCCCCAGTGTAACAGTAAGATTGCCGTTCGCCTGGCTGAATGTCTGTATTGCGCAGGTGAAGCCCGGGCTTGCTATGCATGTCGTGCCAAGTGGGCTTCCGTTGAAGATCCCTATTGAAACCAATGCAACTATGACTATCGAAATTATCAGGAGTGCCCAGCCGTAGGTCATCAGGTACTCCATTGCGCTTTGCAGCTTGAATGTCGCCATGTAAATCGGTTTTATATGGAATAGTTAGGTTTAAATAAATATCTACTAGAACCCGAGAAGGGGCTCAGTCCCCTCTTTTCATTATCCTCTCGACAGCCTTGTCGAGCTGCTCCTTCAGCTTGTCGGCTATGAACCTCTTTGTGTATGCATCGGCCCTTGAGGCTATGCTAATCTTCGTCGCATATACTCTTGCCAGCCTGCCCTTCTGCTTCTTGCTCGCGGCGCTTATCTGCGGAAGCTTGTAGAGCACGCCGTACTTGGGCGGCTTGCTGCCGAACTTCAGGTGCTTGAAGAGCGCCTTCTCAGCGCCGAGCAGCTGGATTGTGCTCGCTGGAAACGAGGCCAGCCTGTCTATAGATCCTGCCTTGGCGAGCAGCTCTGCTGCTATCTTATGGTCTATAAGATAGGAGATGTTCGGCAAGGCCTTCTTGACGCTCTCCTCCATGTAGCTGTCGAGCGCTTTCTGCAAGGCCGAGAGATTCTTCTCTGAATCGGCGAGGTCCTTCAGGGCGCTGTACTCCTTGTCGCCGAGCTTAGGCCTCGTTGTCGACCCCCTTATGCTGTCGTAGATCACAGTCCCGTTCTCCCCAAGGATCTCCTTCATCGACTCCCCAGTCATGTCCTCGGGGTTCTTCATCGAGGTTATTATCCTAGCGTAGGCTTCCTGGCCCACGTTCTTGAGCTCCGGGAAGTATATGCCATACCACTCCTCCATCCTCTCGTAGATTATCCCGCGAACCTTCTCTATCTCCTTGTAGGTGTTTATCGCCTGCATTATGGGATGGTCGAGGGAGGAATAGGCTTCGCTCACAGTCTCCTTCGACTGCTCTATCAGCCTTCTCCTCTTTTCCTCTCTGTTCTCCTTCAAAAAACCACGAATACAATCTATTAGTTAAATATAAGAATCATGCTAACTATTGAAAATAAACATTATTAGACTATGCGATTCAATGGTATCAAGGCGATTACAGTGAAACAGGATTATTTAAAACACGATGGATGGGAGGAGATAACGACAAAATTCCCCGTCAACATGAAGGCGAGCCTCGACAGCGGGCAGCCGCTTGCCTTCCATTCCGTATACAACATAGACGGCAGCATAGCGCATGTGAGCTATGTCACAGGGCGCGGCGCCATAGAGCTGGAGTACGTCGAGGGCGCGCCCTCGACTGTGCTGCACTATAAGTACCATGGCGATTACACTGCGTCTTCGGCGAAAAAGGAGATCATGAGGAGGTTCGGCCTGGGCGACAACATGGCCGAGGTGTACAAAAACATATCCACAGACAGCCACATAAAGAGCGCAATCGAGAGGCACTATGGGCTCAGGGTGACGCACAACGAGCCGTGGGAGACCACCCTCTGCTTCGTCATCTCGCAGTTCAACAACATAAAGAGGATCAAGGGCATAGTCAGGAACCTCATCAATGCATACGGCCCCGAGATGGACACGGGAGACAGGCTGACAAGGCTGTTCCCCGATGCGGAAACCCTCTCGAAGGCCAGCATTGCCGATCTGAGGACGGCGGGCACGGGCTTCCGCGCGAAGTACATCAAGAACAGAGCGTCGGCGTGCGCGGAGGGTTTTGACCTCGACGGGGTACGCTCGATGGACTACGGCGAAGCAAAAAGCTACCTGATGGATATGGATGGCGTGGGCGACAAGGTGGCAGACTGCATACTGTTGATGGGCTACAAGCAGTGGAGCGCCTTCCCGATAGACGTATGGGTCAAGAGATCGATGGAGAAGCTGTATTTCAACAGCAGGAAGAAGTCGATCGAGGACATACACGAATTCGCTGACGGCAGGTGGGGAGACTATGCGGGATACGCCCAGCAGTACCTCTTCCACAACGCGAGAAAGGCAGGGCTTCGATGATAGAGCGGATAGACGAGATAGAAAAGCGAATCCTCGGGCTGCAGAAAAGGAAGGACCTTGTGATGGACATCTCTCGCGAGCTGATCAGGTTCGCCGGGAAAGCGATAACAATGATGCACGCCGGGGACATGCCCAAGGCGAAGTCGATGCTTGACGAGATAAAGGCTCTTGTCAAAAAGCTACAGAAGGAAGACAGAGGATTCGAATACAACTCGCAGCAGGCTTATCAGGAATACGCTGAGGCGGCAGTGCTCTACTCGATACTAAAAGACGACAAAATTCCCACTGACAAAGACCTTGGAATAGACGAGATAGCCTACCTGTTGGGCCTCCTGGATTCCGTAGGAGAATTGAAGAGAGAGGTTTTTGAGGCACTGCGAAAGAACAACACGGAGAAGGCCGAGAAGCTCTACGAATTCATGGTCGAGATCCACGACTCGCTGCTTCCCCTGCGATTCAGCAGCTCCCTGATCGGAGACTTCAGGAAGAAACAGGACGTCTCAAGGATACAGCTTGAAAGCGTCAGCAGCGAGCTGCTCTCCTTTAGGAAAAGATAAGTGCCACCGATCGGATTTTGGCATCCTTATGCGCCTTTTGGCAGAGGGACAGCCTGATGATTGCGGGAAATCAGGTCGAAGCCTTGTTTGTGTACTCCTCGTATTCGTTCCTGCAATCATTGCATAGCGGCAGGTGATGCTTTTCATCGATGAACCATTCGCCAATGTCAGTCCCGCAGCCTATGCAGAAGAGCTTTTTCTTGTACTGGTATACCCCAAGCGAAAATCTCCTTATCTCATCTATATTGAAGTCTATTGTGGTGGCCATCATATCCCACATATAAGAAGGTGTTGAAAATTTATAATACCCATAGTCCCATAGGGACTTGACAGACTAGAATAGGAGTGGAAGATATGTGTATCTCCTGCGTTTCTGATGTCTTGCTACCATATCCCACATTTTGCCATATGGCATTTATATATTTACCTTAAAAAATGTCTTACATCTTAAAATGTGAGAAAATGAGACAGCCCCCAACATTAAGATTCGGAGCACATTTGCTATTGGAGGATAAGGGAAAACTACTTCTCCAAAGACGATTTAACACAGGATATAGCGATGGCAAGTATGGACTTGTTAGCGGGCACGTTGAAAGAGGCGAGGAGCTTAAAGCTGCAATGAGGCGTGAAGCATTGGAGGAAGCGGGAATAAAAATCAGAGAAACGGACATGGAGGTAGTCAATGTCCTTCATGTGATTAAAGAATACGAAGCAATACAAGTCTTCTTAAGAGTAAATAGATGGCAAGGTAAACCCATGAATATGGAACCCGATAAATGTGATCGGCTTGAGTGGTTTCCGCGCGATAGACTACCATCGAAGATGGTGCCTTATGTAAGATACGGGTTATCCCAGATTAATAAGGGAAACTTCTACTCCGAATACATTGAAGAATAGAGAAGAAGTCCTGATACACCTTTCATTTCTATGAGATGATGTGCAAAATTAGGGCTATACAAATTCTTAATGTACTTCTGAATCCCTCCGCCATAAAATTTACCATCGTTATTGCCTGTACTTTGGCACAGTGAGAGCTTCTTCAAGTTCATTTACAAGTTCTACTACCTTCTTACCTTTTTCTGTCGTCTTGTACGCTATTATCCTTCTACCGACCTTCGATCTGGTAACTACCTCCTCCATTAACCTTATGCTGATAAGATCGTCAAGTCTTTTCGAGACCGTCGCTGAGCTTAAACGCTTGTTCCTTATGATTATCTTTGTAAAGTCGTTGAAAGATTTGGGCTCTTGACTGCTTGCAATCTTTAGCATCTCTGGAACTCCCTTTATTGTTATCATGTCATCATCGTTGCAGTAGTACATTGAACCTTCTCCTATTTAATACCTAGTTTTTATTTAATATAATACTTTAGAAACTAAAGTTTATTACTTTAAAATAGATTATTCTTAGTTGAAGTAAAATATTATGTAATAGAGCAAAGTATTATATATACCAATGAACAAGTATCTATCAACTAAAGTGTAAAAATGAAAAATGAAATAAATGAGATATCTCATTTTGAGATTCCTGCAAAGGATCCAGAACGACTAAGAAAATTCTATACCGATGTATTCGGATGGAAGTTTAAGAACTCAGCTGCTTTGAATATGCAGTACTGGAACATAAGCACCGGGACCAAGCATCTTCCAGGAGTGAATGGCGGTATGTATAAGAAGGGCAGTGAGAATCAGACTGTTCTCAATTACATAAGCACGCCAGATCTGGATAAATCAATGGCTGAAGTGGAAAGGGCCGGAGGCCACATAACCGTAGGCAAGAAGATAGTGCCTGGACATGGATGCACAGCAATAGGCACGGATCCTGAGGGAAATCCCATAGGATTATTCGAATCCAAGAATAGGGGCTTCTTGAGGGAAAAGGGGAAACAAAGCCAAAGCGGTGCACACAGAATAAAATCTAGCCACAGAAACAACATGACAAAGGATAGCAGATAGTCGCCAGGGTTGGTTGGGTTATTATCGGTTTAGACAGGAGCTTAAAGGGGCGCCAGCAATGTTGCGCCCCGAAGCATCTAAACTGATCTCCAGATCCATATCGGATAAGAGTTCAGATATTCAGTAAATTATATTTAAAAATTGATTACATGGAAGCAAAAGCAGGACACGGAGCAGGGTTATTGTTGACAATGATCCTTATCGGGGTAATACTTCTTTTGATTCTTCCGCTTACTGGAGGACTTTTGTATGCGCTCCTAGTGAATACGATAGTCGGATTTATCGTAATATTCATGGTAAACGCCATCTTTGGTCTTGGTATAAAGTACGACCTTCTCGTGCTTATCTTTGTCGCGGTATTTGGGCTATTTGCAGTATTGATTCTAATACTGTTGAATCTGATGAGAGTGTCAAAAAACAAGAAGTAATGGGATAATATGCTGCTATCTATAATTTTAGGGCCAGTTGTATCAGAGGTAATCGTTATAGCTGCAATTCTGCTCGTATTGTTTGTTATTCTTAAGCTCGGAAATGTAATACTCGGCCTAATATTAAACAGCATACTAGGCCTAATTGCGATATATCTGGTAAACTCCCTATTCAACTTAGGAATAGCATACAATTTAATCACAATCATTGTAGTTGCAATATTCGGATTGCCAGCAGTCGCAGTAATAATAATCCTGAGATTAGTAGGGATCTCAATTTGATTTATATTTGATAGATGATAAAATGACAGAACAAAAAACGCATCCTGGAGGAAAAAGAGAAAAAGTCTACACAGTCTCAGCGAGGCTGTTATTTTCC
>DAHVAM010000002.1 GCA_027314605.1 Microcaldota archaeon | reverse complement strand
CCAGGGTGGCGCAGCAAGATTAAGCTTGCCGGCAGGCATGGAGAAGGCAGAGTTTTTGGCTCCGTCTGAAGTTTTTATGCCTGGTTCGATTTTTTAAAACCCGGGTCCGTGGCCTTGGCACAGAGACAGAGCTTATGAGGATCTTTAGTAAGAATGGCTTATCTGAAAGGCGCAGGAAATCCTGGCGGGACGCTCTGCCCTTGCGAACTCAGGATTCGCCGACAAGATCCGGCGCGGAAGAATAGAAAGCAGTCAGGTAAGGCCCCAACGGTCTTTATAATCCCTACCTGCACATATAGAGACATGGAAAGCGAGATCATCTACTTGTTCATGTACGACACAGGCACCCGCTTCACTGAGCCGCAGCTCAGCAGGCTTCTGGAGAACCCTGAGGATTTCTCGAAGTACGAGTTCACGAAACCGGAGCCTGAGGAGATAGCGACCTTCGATGTCCCCTCCATATTCAATCTGAAGGAGGAGAGCCATGAGTTCGACGGAGTGACTAGGAGATTCAAGGTGCAGGTAGCCGTCTACCTTTTCGGCGCCTTCTCCATACGCATAAGGCACCAGATAACTGAGGGTGGGTACGGCCTGATATCAAAGATGACATTTGACCCGAAGGTGAATGACTTCATAAGGTCGCTTGTCGCAAAAACAAGGAAGAAGGTGGAGTCGGCCTTGTCCAAGAATGCGGCCATAAACACCAACCAGTTGAAGGAGACGTATAGATTTTATTACATAGAGGGCGACAAGATCCAGATAGTGTCAAAATCCAGAAAGCTGATAGCAGGGTTGCTCATAGACGAGAAAGATGGCGATACGCTGGAATCAGACTATATAGATTACATTCTGAACAAGAGCATAGCCTACGACTCTAACAACATACTCTTCGTCGGCTGGGAGAGCGCCGTGATGATAGACAAGGGATATCTGCACGAGCAGGAGCTGCTCATAGCGGAGATAGCGAACCTCCAGCTGCTGGAGATGCGCATATACCACAACATCCTTACAGAGAAGCTGGATACGGCAAGCAAGACGCTGAATTCCATAAGCACGTTCGGCTCGGCGAGAGCGCTCAATCCGAGGGAGATCGGCAACCTAAACAAATCCCTGGGAAACATATACGACAGCACGCGTGCTGTCCTGAATAATGTGAATGGCACAGTCTTCGGCCTTGGCGAATGGTACCTTTCAAGGGTCTATTCCCTCTTCTCCAACATCTTCAAGCTCGATACGTGGAAGTCTTCGCTCGAGACAGACCTGGAGGCGATAGACAAGGAGAGGAAGTTCGTGGCGGACATAGAAGTCTCAAGGCACGAATCATTTCTTGAATGGGTTGTGATAGCGCTCATATTCATAGAGGTAATCATAGGCGCCCTTGCCCTATTCAAATAGGTCTAAAAATAATTGCATCGTAATCCTTTCATGGAGATGGAAGGTATCCCTAGAATTGCGCTTCTTGTACTGATCGTCGTAGTAGTCGCGGCTGCGATCCTATATCTCAACGCAGGCTCGAAGCCGTCAAAGCCGAAGGCGGGAAACGCCACGCAGAACAGGAGCGCCTCTGGAGGCTCTTCCAACCTATCGCCCCCATCAACGCAGTTGCCGCTTCCAAGCCCTCCGCCAAAGGCGAACCAGACCTCGCATAATCTTAGCACGTACTGCGTTCCGAGCAATGATTTCGTCTGGGTCGGGAACGGAAATTTCAGCACGGGAACATACTTTGCCTGGCAGACCACCGGGTCAGGATTCGGGAGCGCGCCTCTGAACCTTAGCTGGGCGAACTACAACGGCGTATACTACCAGCACCCATGGAACGGCTACTTCGGAAACTTTGCGGCCACGACGTATTCGCAGGGCAGGCAGATGACACCGGGAACCCTCTCGTCCAGCTTCGTCGTTGTCGAGCCTTATCTCAACTTCCAGATAACCTCGCCGCCTAGCAGCCAGCTCTACGTCGAAATACTCCTAAACAACAATCCCATCGTAGTGAATCACTACGACACCCTCCAGGTTCCCAACGCCAATACGCTCGGCTCGTTCTCCTTCGCCAGCATAAACATGACAGGCCTCCTGTGCAAGAGCGTGACTGTGAGCGTGGTCTCGGATGTCCTAGAGGTCACATCATCAAACCAGAACCAGTTCATAGCTGTGGGCAATTTCTTCCAGGGCAGGATACCGTACCAGACACCGGGGGTGATAGTCAATGGCAATACGCTCAGGTGAGAAAGGCATAGCCGCAGCTGGAAGCGGATGGGTGCTTGCCGGTGCTCTCTCGTTCCTCCTGTACCTGTATCAGGGCGCAAGGAGCATATGCTCATGTCCGAATATCCCCGTAGGGACTTCGGCAGAAGGGGCGCTTGCCATCTGCCGCTGCCCGGCGGGATCTCCAGGGCTGCTTGCCGTAGGGCTTCTCGCCCTTGTTTCCGGGCTATGGATAATAATTGCAAGGAGAAGGATAGCAAGGATGCGTTCAAGGCTTATCGCTGGGCAAAGGCGCAGGTATAGGTCTAAATAGGCTTCCTAGGTATCTAATTCTGTGCATTGGATGAAGGCGCAGTTCTGGTCTTTCGACATCGTGTTCGCGATAATAATCTTCATCTTTGCCATAGTCATACTGACGTTCGTCTGGATAAACGTGAGCGGATCCTATTCCCTGTCGTATGGCGCAAACCTCCAGCACATGCAGGCGCAGCTTCAAAGCCTAGGCACACAGATTCTCTCAACAGGGAGCCCGCCGAACTGGAACAATGCCATGCAACTAGGCTCGCCTGGCACGTGGGCTAACCTCAGCATAGGGCTGGGGAACGGAACGTCAGGCGCTCTTTCGCAGTCGAAGGTCGGCGCGCTTCTCAATATGTCTAAGGCAAACTACCAGGATGTCAAGCCGGCGCTAGGCGTATCGTACGATTATTACATCACGATAACAGGAGGGGGAAACAACGACGCCATAGGAATAAACCCTGCAGGCGAGAACATAACCACCGACCAGGCGACTATGATACCTGCAGTCCTGAACGGACAGCCAGTCCAGGTCCAGATACAGCTCTGGTCAAACAGCAGCCTCGGCATCGAGTGACAGTCGTTACAGCCCCGTTCCCACTGAGGAGAAGACGCTGGATATCACTATCGAGACTATGAAGAAGACAGCGAGTCCGACGATTATGAACAGGGGCAGATACTTTATGCCCTTGAGCACCGAGCCGTTCGAGATCGCTGAGACTATTAGAGCGCCTAGCGAGGTTATCATCAGCACGGCTATGATCGAGAAGTTGTAATACTCCGAGGAGGTAATCTTCGGAGGGCTGGGCCTGATGAATGCCACTCCGGTTGAAGGAAGGCCGGACGGGTTGGTCCTGAGGATGCCTGCCCAGACAGCATCAGTTACATTTATCATCTTATTAGTCAGGGCGTAGAGAGACGGTGCGCCTATCAGCACCGCGAAGGTTATGAATATGGTATAGAGGAACAATTGCCCGGATATCTCCTTCTGGATCATCGCCTGGTTCCTCAGGTCCTTTGCGATCTGCTTCAGCAGGTCGTTCATGCTCCCCCCGTATCTGATGGACTCGTTTACCATGCGCATCATGTGCTGCAGTTGCCTTGACCTGTACTTCTGCCCCAGCCTGACAAGCGCGTTCTGCATCGTCTCGCCTGCGTATATCTGCTTGTCCATGAGCATTATGTCATCGGTGAAGTACTTGAACTCGGGACGCGCTGCGGCCATCATGGCCTTGTCGAGCGATATCCCGCTCCTCATGTTCGCAGCAGTCAGCTGTATGTAATCAGGCAGTATGGCCTCGACGAAGGTCTTTCTCTTGTCGATGTTGAATTCGAGGAACGCATAGAGAGCCACCAGCAGGACCACAGCGGCGGCGACGCCTCCGAGGGCCGCGAACACGATGTTAAGCTTTAGATAAAGGAAGACTAGCGCCGTCACAAGTACGAAGAGCGCGAATCCGGCGAAGATGCCTATCTCGATCAGCCCGTTGACACTCATCTTAAGCCCAGAGAGATCCAACTCATCTGACAGGAACTTTGCAACGCCCCTTGATACAAGCCTCTCGAAATTCATCGCCATCTAATCACTACAATGTAAATACCGGCCTCGATGTCCTCATTATGTTGAGCAGTACGAGCTGTACGAATGCTATGAATATCAGCGCGAGCACAAGGACCACATATGTCACAGGGAAGATGTTTATGAAGGTTGACATTATGGTTGCTACAGCTATCCCCATGCTCGGGAATATGACTCCGAAGAGCATGTAGAACATGGCGAGGGCGTTTAGCTTCTGGCCGTATCTCCTAAGGTCTATGATCCTTTCCTGAGCGACGTCGTCGACCACGTCCTGCAGGGCTCCTGTAACGTCGACTCCTGCCTTTATGCTCACGCTCGCCTGGAGCATCAGCCTCTTGAAGGTCTTCGACTCGCTCTTCGCGCTGGTCTCTTCCATCGCCTGCTCTATTGGCATGCCCAACTGCACAAGCTCCACTATCCTGCTGAATTCCTTGCTCGTGTCGCCGTAGCCTGTGCTGACTGCGGTTATTGCATTGTATAGTGGCATTCCGGATCGCATGCCTATGACGACGTCCCTTGCGGCGAAGAGGATGTCCCTCTCAACGTTCTTGCCTATTACCTTATTCTTCTGGGCAGGGAACATGAGGAACCTGTTGAACATCGCCATGTAGATTGCAAACCCCATCGCCGGAGCCAGGATGAGCAGTTGCGGCTCGACGGCAAAGTGCTCTAGCAGCACTACTATCATCAGCGTGACGGCCACGGCCATCACAAGCGCATAGACCATCATCGACTTTACGAATTCATACGGGCTCTTCCTTATATCCACTCCCCTCAGATCACTCTCAAGGTTTCTTCTCCCCTTTATGATCGAGTTGATGTAGTTCGCAAGCGGGCCTCTCTTCTCGCCGGCCTCTCTGATTACTGGCCTTGCGGTTGCCTTTGGCGGCTTCGCCGAGGCGGCGGGCGCGGCCTGCGCAGGAGCCTTCTTTCCAGTCAGCACCGATATCAGCTCCGCCTGTTTCCTGTGTGCTTGCGCCATGCTGGCCTCGTATGCCGCAAAGCCACTGAAGATCACTACGTATGTCGCAACAGTCGCAACAGCTCCCTGAATGACTGAAAACCCGTAGTCCCTTGTGACCACGGCGACAGCCGCAGCTATCGCCAGAGAGACTATCCATTCTAACGGCTCGGGTCTCCTTAGCCTGGGGCCTGAGGATTTTTGTTCCTTCTTGGGCGATGCCTGCTTCGGCCCTGCCTGAGGATTTATCGGCTTTGACCTGATCTTGAACCCAAGAAACTGTTTCCTCTTGGTGAACTGCGGCTGCTGTTGCACCTGCGGCGCTGCTGGCGCTGGGCCAGGTGTAGCAGTGCCATCCATGCCTTCCGCCATTTTAATCGCCTAAATTAGATAAAACCGTTATTATTAAATTACTAAGCTTGAGTGCCTGTACATGAAAAGTTAGGACTTATGATTTGCAAAGTCCCTAGCCTGTCAGCGAGAGTGCCTCCTTGAGGCGGTCGTTCCTGAGGGTTATCAGATTCCTCTCGAACTCGCTTATGTTCGCCAGATTCTCGTTCTTGGTCGCGTTAAGCAGCGCCAGCAGCTCCTTTCTCGACTTCCCTAGCTCCTCTTCGTTCATCTTCTTTTCATAAACCTCGAGGCTTATCTTCTCGAGCTCGGCTATCTGGTCAGGCACTGACAGCTTGGCGATCCTCTCCGGGTCGCCGGCCTTCCTTGGCGGCGCCTTTACGACAACCTTGTCTATCTCCTTCCCTATGCTTCCGAACAGTCTCCCCAAATCCAGATGCGGCGCCATGGCCTTCTGCAGTGGTTTCGCTTCAGTGGCAACATACTGAACGGCGTCCGGAGCGGCAACAGATTCAGGCGCTGCGGCAGATGCAGCCTGTATTTCTCTGCCAGGCACCTGTATCCTGAACGATGAGAGCCCCTTGCCTATCCCTTTGAGGGCCGAGAAGCCCTTCTCCGCGCTCTGCATCCCGACGTTTAGCTGCTTCTTCGCTTCGTACTGGACTGCCTCCTGCAGCGGCATGCCGGCTGTAGGCTGCGCTGCCTGTATGTTCTTGAGCACTATCTTGTTTATCTTCGAGGCGACCTCGCTGTAGTCTGCGCTCATGACAAAGCTTTCCTTGCCTGACAGCGCTTCCCCGATGTTTATGCTCGTTGCTGGCTTCTCCGTCCCGGGTTTTTCGGCCGCAGCTATCTTCTGCACCGCTTCGTCGTAAGGATCGGCCATCACAAGCCCCAGATAAGGTCCTTGTTGAAAGGAACGTCATCGCTGGCAAGCTTCTCTATCTTTGACTGGTCCTTGTAGTAGTTGGCCACCACCGCGCCTGAAGCCTCTACGTCGAGAATCTTGTTCTTGACCATCCAGTTCAGTATCTTGACTTTTTCCGCTATGTCAGACTTTATCTCGTTTCTGGTGTAGCCACCGTATAGCGATATCGTGTCTACAAGCCTAGAAAGAGCGTTGAGCTGTATGAATGTGTCTGATCTCATGTCCCACCTGTCGGTGACAGTGATGTCTCCAACTGAAAGCATCTCTCCGAACTCGAGCACACGCCTTATCCCGAGCCTTCTGTGCCTGAAAAGCGTGACTATGGCTCCGAGCGAGTTCAGCATTATCTTGGGTATGTCGATGGGAGGATTGGTCATCCTGACTATAGTGTCCTCTGCGTTGTCTGCGTGAACCGTGCCGTAGACCGCGTGGCCCGTGTGCACCGCCTCGAAGAGGGTCTCGGCGTCCTTCTTTACCCTGATTTCCCCGACAAGCATTATGTCAGGCCTCTGCCTCAGCGCGTTTATCATAAGGTCGTAAAGAGTTATCTCCCCCTTCCCCTCGGGATTCGACTGCCTGGTAAGCATCGGCACCCAGTGCAGGAACCTGGGAAGCCTGAGTTCCTTTGTTTCCTCCACGGATATTATCCTGTGGTTTGCAGGCATGAATATACTCATCGCGTTGAGGAAGCTGGTCTTGCCGCTGGCTGTCCCTCCGGAGATTATTAGGCTTATCTCGTTCTGTATGCAGAGCCATATCAGCGCTGCGAGATCCGCAGAGACTGTGCCGTTTGCGATCAGGGCAGGCATAGTCCACGGGTTTTCAGCGAATTTCCTTATTGTCAGAGTGTTGCCCTTCTGCGAGATCGGGAAGAGAGTCGCGTTGACTCTTGATCCGTCGGGCAGCTCAGCGTCCATGAGCGGCGCCAGGTTAGTTACGCTCCTTCCCACCCTCCTTCCGATCTGCTCCGCGATGTCGTAGATGGCGTTCTCGTTTTTCATGGTTATGTTTGTCTTGCACCACTGGTACTTGGTGTGGAAGACCCAGACAGGGTTCTTGGCATCGTTAACCGCAATCTCCTCGAGATGGTCGTCTGCGAGGAGAGGCTCGAGGTCGCCGAGGCCAAGCATGGCGTTTATCAGGTATGCGATGAGTATGCTCATCGGCTCAGCGGATGTTCCCGGAAGATATCTGTCGATCATCAGGTTGGCTGCGGCAGTGTACTTCTCTATAAGCTCTTTCATGTACTGCTCGTCCTCCACCCTCCTCGTATCGATGGGCACGATTGCGAGCAATTCCTGCCTGAGTGAGAGGAGCAGGGTTCTTGTAGCTTCGCCAAGCTCCGGGAAATTGACGGAGTACAGCGGCACAAAGTCTCCGCTGTCCTCGATGTTCACTGTTACATTGAGGCCATGTGCATTGAGCCCGTACGAATCATATCTCTTTTTTGTGACCTCAGCGTCCGCCATCCAACATCACTTCTTGCTCGCTAATTCATCAACCTTCTCCTTTATCTGGTTTATCTTTTCCTCCTGCTTTGCTATCCTCTTCGATGTCTGCCGCGAATCTGAATCTATCTCGTCTACAGCAGACTGCCTGTCGGCGGGCTTTCTGCCTTCGACGCCCTTCATCTGCTGCGATAGCTGCTCTATCTGTCCCTTTATCTCGCTTGTTTCCCTCGCCGTTTCGGCGATGTCCTTCTTAAGCTGCTCTATCTCCCCCTGCACTGCCTCGAATCCGGTCAGGCCCTCCTTTGCCTTGGAGAAGATGACGTCGAGCTTTTTCCATTCGGCGTCAGCCGCCTGGAATATGCTGTCCATTTCGGCCTTTGCCTGCGATGCGCCGTCCATGATCTCTGTCTTGTTCTTCTCCACCATCTGCTTGGCCTTGGCGCTCTCGTTGCTGTAGCTCTTGTAGGTGCTGTCGAATTTTTTGAGGTTGTTCTCCTCCGCCTTGAGCAGCTCCCTCAGCGCGGCGATTTCAGTGGTGGCGTTCTTGACGAACTCTAGGAGGTTCTTCCTCTCCTCCTTGACCCCGTTTTCGTAGCTCTTGATCAGAAGGTGGAGGCTGTCTTCATAGTTGTGTATCTTGGTCTTCATGTCCTCCATCAGCGCGACGGAGTTCTTCCTGTTCTCTGTCACAGTGCCCAGGGCAGAAGCTCCCGAGAGGGTGTCCATCATGGCGCCGAGCTCCCCGGAGAATTTCTCCACCTCTGCCTTCTTGCCCTTTATCTCTTCATAGCTCTTTGCCGCGTCGGCCTGCAGCTTGGATATCTTTCCAAGCGCATCCCTTATCGCCCCTGAATTCGTGTTGATGACGTTCTCGCTGGCAGTTATGTACTTGTTGAACTCCTCTATGCGCTGGGTGAGCCTGCTGACGTCAGCCATCTGACCGCCGATCTCGCTCCCGACCACAGCCTTCTTGACTTCGACTATCTGCTTCGTCTCCACAGGTCCTGCGCTTCCTGCCGATATCGGCGCTACATACATCTTTCCTAGCTTGTAGGTTATCCTCGCCATCTTCGAGTTCTCCAGTACCTTGGACCATTCCTCGATGTTCCTCTCGCTGACCCCCATGTTCTGCGCGAGGACAGTGCTCTCAGTCTCCCCGTGTTCATTAAGATACTTCACGAATGCGTCTATGTTTGTGAAGATTCCTGATCCATCGACCATATGGCAGACCTAACCAATCTAACAATACAGGACTTAATAGATTATATAGCTTTGGATGATTTCCGAGATAATTCCCAGTTTTTTGGGAAGGAGCACGGGTGCGCAGGGCAGCTCATGCCAAAGTATATAGGTTCTATTAGCAAGATGATCATAATATCGGGTTTTTGATTGCTATTCGACGAAGCCGCGTCCTACTACGAGAAGCTTGAGGGAATCTCGTCGAGGCTGGAGATGATAGACGTGTTCACTGAGCTTCTCAAGAATAGCTCCAAGGACGAGATCAGGGAGCTTGTCTACATGACACAGGGAAGGTTGGCTCCGCCGTTTGAGGCAGTTGAGACGGGGATTGCGGAGAGATACGCCGAGGCTGCCATAGGCATGGCGACGGGATATGAACAGTCGGAGGTCGCGAGGAGATACAGGAAGAGAGGGGACATGGGGCTGGCCGCGGAGGAGCTGGCTAAAGCGACAAGGCTCAGGCGCATGGAGCACAAGAAGCATACTATAAATGACGTCTATGAGACCATGCGCAAGATCGCGGCGACAGGCGGCCCGGGAAGCCAGGATACGAAGATCAAGCTGTTCGCTGCGCTGATAGCCTCCTCAAGCCCGTTGGGAGCAAGATACATCGCAAGGCTGGCCCTGGGGCAGCTGAGGCTGGGGCTCGGGGACGCGACCATACTCGAAGCCCTGTCAAAAATGGCTACAGGCGAGAGGGCGCTAAAGCCGCAGCTGGAAGCGGCATACAACATCTGCAGCGACCTCGGCAAGGTTGCCGACGTGCTGTCGAGGCAGGGAGTGAAGGGGATAGAGAACCTTGAAGTCACCCTTTTCAACCCGATAAGGCCCGCGCTTGCTGAGAGGCTTCCCACAGCAGAGGACATATTGGAAAGGATGGGAGGAAAGTGCGCTGTTGAGAGCAAGTATGACGGAATGAGGGTTCAGGCCCATTTCAACAAGAAGACAAAGGAGGTGAGGCTCTTCTCCAGGAACCTGGAGGTCGTGACCGAGATGTTCCCAGACATAGCGAGGGCGCTGCTGGACGAGATGAAGGGGGAGAACGGGATACTCGAGGGCGAGGCGATAGCGTACGACGAGATATCAGGAACTTTCTACCCGTTCCAGGAGACCATCCAGAGGAAGAGGAAGCACGGAGTCGAGGAGCTTAGCAGGAAGCTCCCGGTTGTCCTTTTCGCGTTCGATCTCATGTACTGCGATGGAGAGAGCTACCTGAAAAGGCCTTACGAAGAAAGGAGGAAGAAACTCAGCTCGATGGTCGAAAAGGAGGGATTGATCAGGCCTTCTGACATGATAATCACCAGCTCTCCGAAGGAGTTGGAGATGTACTTCACTGAAGCGATAGGAAACGGGCTGGAAGGCATAGTCGCGAAGGACCTGCACGCTCCATACATAGCAGGGGCGAGAAAGTTCAGCTGGATAAAGATGAAGAGGAGCTACAAGAGCGAGCTCTCAGATTCCATAGACCTGGTGATTGTCGGATATTACAGCGGCAGGGGCCAGCGCGTGGAGTTCGGCTTCGGGGGGCTCCTTGCCGCAGTGTACAACGACAAGAGGGACATGTTCGAGACCATAACAAGGATCGGGACAGGCTTCACCGAGGACCAGATGAAGGAATTCAAGCGCATACTCGACAGGATAAAGGCCGCGAAAAAGCCTGCGCGCGTGGACTCGCTGATTGCGCCGCACTTCTGGGTGGAGCCGAGGTACGTGGTGACAGTGAATGCTGATGAGATAACGAGGTCGCCAATGCATACGTGCGGAAGGAGCAGGAACGAAAAAGGCGAGGAGACGGGATACGCGCTGAGATTCCCCAGGATAATCAGCGGAGGAATCAGGGAGGACAAGAGCGCCGAGGATGCGACGACAACAAAGGAGATAATTGAGATGTTCGGCCAGCAGAAGAAGACAAAGGTTGCCGACTGATTAATTCAGACGTCCCTCCACCTGTTCTTTTTAACCGCGATCACGAAGAGGATTATGCATAATGCTATCAGGACGGCCCAGTCCAGCGCAATGTTGCTTTGCGACGGGGGCAGGTACCCAAGCGAGACCTGGACAATTCCTGCGGCATACGTTGTTGGGGAAATGTACGCTATGTATCTCCACGGCATCGGTATGTAATTTATCGGGTAGTACACCGGAGGTATCGTGGTCAGCAGTATTGACAGTATGCCTATGAAGGCCCAGCTCTGAAGTATGTCGGAGGACACTGTCGAAAGGAAAAATCCCAGGACTATCGAAAAGGCGTATAGCAGGACAAGGACAGCGAAGACCTCGGCGGCGGCGAAGAGCGTCGCGTGCACGAAAAAGAACGCGAGTGCCAGCAGGGTTATGATCGAAGGTATCTGAAATATCAACTCCGAGATCGCCATGCCGAAAAGATAGACGCCTGCGCTTGTAGGCGAGCTCACCACCATGTCCTGAAGCTTGAAATCGTTTTTCAGATGCGCCAGGTCGGCCTGCAGGCTTAGTCCGCCTCCGACAAACGCCGTTATGAGGCCTCCAGATACCGCTTCGCCCAGTAGGGACCCGTGGCTTGCAAACGTCACTATTATTATGATCGATATCGGGGAGAGGAGGTTGCTTATCAGCATCGCAGGGTAGCCTTGCATCGCGTAGATTGCATTGATGAGTATCGAGGCATTTATCTGGCTAAGCACGCTTTTTCCCATACTACCACTCCTCCTGCTTCCCGTTGCCTTCCTCTTCGCGTATCGGCTTCTTAACTATCGAATAGAAGATATCCTCCAAGGATACCGGATTTATCGAAAACCTTATCTTCCCCTTTATGAATCTTCTGGAGAGCGCGTCGGCCTCCTTTTCCGTGGTCATTATCTGGAGATAGCCGTCTTCTCCGAGGGTCTTCTTGCCTTCCTTTACCTTTATCCCATCCTTCTTGCCGAGTATCCTTATGCTGTACTGGTATTTCACAAGCTTCCTTATCTCGTCCAGGGTCCCGAGGGCCATCAGCTTTCCTTCGTGCAGTATGCCAACCCTGTCTGCGAGCCTTTCGGCTTCTTCGAGGTAGTGTGTTGTCAGGAAGACGAAGTGGTCCTTTTTGAGCATCTTGAACGCCTCCCAGAGTTCCGCCCGGGAGATGGGATCAAGGCCTGTCGTCGGCTCGTCTACAAAAATGATGGGAGCGCCTGACGCCAAGACTGTTGCGACGAGTATTTTCCGCTTCTGTCCTCCCGAAAGCTTCTCGTTCAGAGTGTTTGCAAACCTGTCCATGTCCGTCTTCCTGAGGGCAGAATCGGCTTTCTTCTTCGCTTCGGAGAAGCCGACGCCCCTGTACATCAGATAGGTTATTATCGTCTGCCTTGGCGTGAGCCACGCGACTGCCCTTGACTCCTGAGGCAGAACGGCGATCATGTCCCGCAGTCTGCCGGCATTGTTGACCACGTCAATGCCGTTTATAGACGCAGCGCCTGAAGTCGGCATCAACTCTGTCGCGAGTATCCTCGTAAGAGTCGTTTTCCCTGCGCCGGTCCTGCCTATGAGGGCGAAAATCCCCAGTGCTGGGATCGAGAAGCTCACCTTGTCCAAGGCCTTCATCCCCTTGCCATAGGTTTTGGTCAGGTTGCTGCATATGAGTTCAGGCATGCAAACACAAAATTATATTATAGTTCAAGGTTTTAAGCCCGCTCAAGGCGCGGCGTAGCCATTAGCCCAGCCGGTCGTGTATATGACATTCGAGGCCGCGCCGTTGTTCCCGTTTCCGCTGTAATCATTGGCATCCCCGTTCAGAGGCCACCATCCTACAAGCCATTGCAAGGCGATGGGCGCTCCGCCTATGCCCTCGTCGTAGAGCGTTGTGACGTCGTTGGACGAGAACGAGGTGTTGTAAACCTGCAGGTTTGAGATCATCCCGTTGAAATTCTGGGCGCAGCTTGTCCCGTTGGCGCCGGTGCACCAGGCGCCTATGACGTTGTCAAGTCCCGAGGCGGAGAATGTCATGCTGCCGGTGTTTGCAAGCTTGCCGTCTACATAAAGCAGCGCGAGGGAGTTTGACCCTGTCCATACCCCTATCAGGTTATGCCAGTTCCCGTTGTTGATTGCAGTGGCTGATGCCACGCTGGTGGCCCCGTTTGCAATTATCGCAGGGTCTCCCGCCTGGATCCTTACGCCGAAACCGTCGGGCGTGTTGTCCCAAGTGGAAAATGCCACCTGATCAGCAGCAGGAGAGCTTGTCCTCACCCAGACGCTGATTACTCCTGTGCCGGACATTCCGTTCAATGTGCCGGTATTAGGTATGGCGACGATGCTGCTTGCGCCGTTGAACTGCGCAGCATACTTGGGCAGCCCATTATTGCATGTCCCTACAAGATTTATCAGCGAGGTGCTTCCCGGGCCGTTGGGCCTGTATACGTTGCATGAGCCCGGGGATACCTTTGGAGCCAGAGTGTTGGGATTGAAGAATCCCAGGCCGAAGAATGCGCTGAGAACCACGGCGATTATAAGGATGGCCCAGCCGTACGTCATCAGGTATTCCATCGCAGATTGGATTTTCAGGAGAGTCATACCTATCAGTATTACTGAAAAGTCAGAATTTAAGAACATTGACTTATTTGATTGGGACTATGGCGCGGCGTATCCGGAAGACCATGATGTAGTGTATGCGACACCTGATGCAACGCCATTGTTGTTATTGCCGCTGTAGTCATTCGCGTTGCCGTTCAGCGGCCACCATCCTGCAAGCCAAGGAAGTGCAACAGGCGCGCCCCCTATCCCTTCCGTGTACAGGGCAGCTATCGCATTTGAAGACAGGGAGGTGTTGTAGACCTGGACGTTTGCAATTGAGACGTTATAGTAATATGGGGTTGCGCCGGACTGCCTGCCTATCTGCACATTTTGCGAGGAGATTGTGTTTGAGGTGCTTGCGCTTAAGACCTTCACTCCGTCAACGTATATGGAGCCAAGGCCGCTGGAGTTGAATACGCCGGCCACCTGATGCCATTTGCCGTCCGTAACGATTGTGTTTGAATATTCGTCTCCGGAACTTCCGCTCCCGAATGAGGCGTCGCCGGAATGAGAGGACAGCTGATAGCCGTTTGCGTTAGTGTCCCATGTCGAGTAAAACACCCCGGTCTGCGACGCGGAGTGTATCCAGAGGACTACAGTGTAGGCTGCTCCCGATGTCAAGGCAGGGGAACCGGTTATGTTTATGTAGCTGCCTGCTCCGTTGAATTCCGCAACGTACAGGGGCAGCTCGTTGTTGCATGCGCCCTCGAGGTTTTTGACTGTCGTGGAAAGGCCAAGGTTGCCCTGCTGGTTTGAGGCATAGACAATGCAACTGCCTGGCGAGGCCCTGGGTTGGAAGACATTGCCCGAGTTTCCGGAGAAGACGATATAGAGGAGCGCAGAAGCGACAATCCCGATAATCAGGATTGCCCAGCCGTACGTCATCAGGTACTCCATGGCGGATTGTATCTTAAATGTGTCCACGCTCTCTTATACTTCAGTAGAGTTTAAGAAAGTTCTTATCGTATTTGATTGGAAGGGCGACCAGGGTTACTTGATGTCTGAAAAAGCGAAGATAGGCACAGGCGCTGCCATATCGATCGGGCTGGGCGCCATAATCGGCGCAGGCATATTCGCTCTGAGCGGCACGGCGATTGCCATAGCCGGCGCAGACGCGATAATAGCATTCATTGGCGTCGGCATCGTCGCCATAATGGTGGCGCTGCAGAGTTCGGAGCTGGTCTCGCTGATGCCCTATGCGAAAGGCGCCGCATATTCCTATGTCTTCCACGCGTTCGGCAGCGAGCTGGGCTTTGTCTCAGGGATAATCTCGGTGTTCAGCTTCGGGACATCCATATCCGTGATTGCGCTCAGCTTCGGCGCCTATCTCGCAAGCCTGATAGGCTTCAGCACAGCGATTTATTCCATACCTTTCGCGATAGCGCTGATCTTCATATTGATGATGGTAAACCTCATAGGAGTGAGGCAGACTGCGAACATCGACTACGGGCTTGTGCTCATAAAGGCCGGAATCCTCATGGTCTTCGTAATTTTTGCTGTCTACTTCGCACTTAATTCACATTACAACCCATTATCGCACTTTACAATAGGCGCGGCGCAGGGAGGCATCGGCGCGATCTTCTCGGCCAGCGTAGTCATATTCTTCGCGTACGGCGGCTTCCAGACGATCAACTCGATAGTGTCAGTGGTGAAGGGCGGCGCAAAGCCTGCAATAAAGGCAATCCTCCTGTCGGTGGTCATAAGCATGGTCCTCTACATTCTTGTCATAGTGGCACTCCTCTTCCTGCTCCCCGCGAACAAGTACATCGTCAACGCAGATCCGCTAACGTACGCACTGCGGCAGGTAGGCGCGCCGGTCTGGCTCTTCATCATCGTCGGAATAGGGGCGCTAATCGCGACAGCATCGGCAACCGTGACAAGGATACTCGGCTCGTCAAGGCTCCTTTACCAGATGGGCCAGGATAGGCTGCTGCCCGGGCAGATGCGAAGCTACAACGCGAAGAGCAACGTGGCGGTGAACGGAGTCATTTTGACGTCTGCGATAGGAATCGTGATGCTCTTCTCCGGGAATATCTTCATCATAGCTGCGATCTCCAATTTCGGCGCGCTTTTCTTGTACCTCATGACAAGCATAGCCGTCATACACTTCAGGAGGAGGGGAGAACAGCCGGAGTTCAAGTCCCCGTTCTACCCGTACCTGCCGATAATCTCGATAATAGCGATACTTGCGTTCATGTACGGGATGCCGAGGGTGTCGCTGGTTGTCGGCGTAGTCCTCATACTTTCGCTAATAATTGTCTATTATTCGCTCAGTGAGGTCGAAAGGAAGAAGGTCGTGAGAATCAGGCTATTCGATTGAATACTTGCATATTAGTTCTTTTACTTAGATAAATGAAAATAAGCCCTGATCCTATGCGCGGATTGCGCGGACAAGGCCAAAGAAACGTAGCGCCAACAAATGAATTATACTGACGTAGTGTAACGTCCACTAACATGCAGATTTGCGAAAGCTTTATAAATATAATGATAAATTAGTTAATCGGCGATCAGATGGTAGAATTCGGAACAGACCTGCTTGGTAAAAGCAGTGTGGACAACAGCAGCGTGAGTTTCACTCCGCAGATAAAGATAGTGACAATCGGTTGTGGTGGCGGTGGAAATAACACAGTCAACAGATTGATACGTGTCGGCGTAAAGGGCACTGAATTGGTTGCAGTCAACACAGACGCGCAGCACTTCAAGATCCTTGATGACCGGATAAAGAAGATACTCATCGGAAAGACGATGACAAGAGGAATGGGAGCTGGAGGAGACCCTGAGGTAGGAGCAAAGGCCGCAGAGATAGACAGGCAGCAGCTCGAGGATGTTCTCTCTGGAGCGCAGCTCGTCTTCCTATGCGCAGGCATGGGAGGAGGAACGGGAACCGGAGCAATCCCTGTAATTGCGCAGATTGCAAAGGAGCAGGGCGCAATAGTCGTAGCGATGGTAACATACCCATTCGACCTCGAAAGAGTCAGAAAGGTAAAGGCCGAGGAGGGAATCCAGAAGCTTAGGAAGTTCGCGGACAGCGTAATCATATTGGACAACAACAGGCTCGTAAAGCTCGTGCCAAACCTTCCGATGAATGATGCATTCGCCGTTGCAGACGACATACTTGCAAAGGCAATCGGCGGACTTGTATGGACGATCACGCAGCCAAGCCTTATCAACATAGACTTCGCTGACGTCAGATCAATCATGGGAAGCGGTGACGTAGGATTCATATCCGTAGGAACCGGAAAGGGCAACGACAAGGTGCAGTCAGCATCAGAGTCAGTTGTCAAGAACAAGCTTCTTGACGTCGACTTCGAGAATGCCAAGGGAGCGCTCATCCACATATCCGGAGCCGCTGACTTGACGCTCGGAGACGCGATAAAGGCAGGAGAGATAATCACAGAGAAGATGGACCCCAAGGCAAACGTAAAGTGGGGCGCAAGAGTCATACCAGGATACGAGGGCCAACTTGAGATAGTTGCCATCGTAACCGGAGTAAGCGGCTCGAGCATACTCGGTAAGTTTGCTGACAAGGAGAAATCGACTCAGTCGTTTGGCTTAGAGATGATCTAAAATGACCGAAATCGACTACGATCTCTATACGCCTAAGGTAGCAGTAGTAGGGGCCGGTGGACAGGGAAGCAACCTGGTAAACAGGTTGTTCCTGAACGGCATAAAAAGCGCGACAACAATCGCCATGAATACCGATGTCGGCCACCTCAACATGATTAAGGCGCACAAGAAGATCCTGCTCGGAAAGGACATAACGCAGGGTCTCGGCGCTGGAGGCTATCCCGAAGTGGCTGCAAAGGCCGCAGAGGTAAGCAGGAACGAGATAGATGCTGCGCTTGAAGGCTTCGATCTAGTATTCGTCTGCGCAGGCATGGGAGGAGGAACAGGGACAGGCTCAGCACCGATAATCGCAAAGGCAGCGCGCGAACGAGGAGCGACTGTCATCGCTACAGTCACATTCCCTTTTGCCCTTGAAAGAAGCAGGAAGCAGAAGGCCGAGTGGGGACTCGAGCAGCTTGGCAAGCAGGCCGACTGCACGATAGTCATAGAGAACGACAAGCTCCTCTCGTATGTGCCAAACCTCCCCATAGAGAAGGCATTCGAGCTGGTTGACAACGTGACTGGCAACGCAGTGAAGGGAATTGCAGACACGATAACGCTCCCAAGCCTGATAAACCTCGATTTCGCAGATTTGAGGAACGTGGTCAGGAATACAGGGACAGCTGTCATAAGCATAGGTTCCGGAAGCGGGGCCAACAGGATCGAGCAGGCCATCAAGTCAACGAGGACGCACCCATTGCTCTCGGTCGACTATGGAGGCGCGAAGGGAGCGCTCATTCACGTCGCCGGAGGAACAAACCTCACTATAAGCGACGCAACAAAGCTCGGAGAGGGCGTAACAACAGACCTCGCGCCTGACGCGAACGTCATCTTCGGCGCAAGGATGCTTCCAGAGCTGGGCGATTCGGTGAGAGTCATGTCAGTCGTAACAGGAGTCAAGGCCAAGTTCGGCTCGAAAAAGGAAGAGGAGCACGAACATGCGCCGGCGCTCAGGATGGAAAGCCTCTCCACGCTCTACTAAGTTTATTTTTATTTTCATTGCGCAGCCTGTTGGCTGCGCAATTGCTTTTTCTTTGCACCTTGAAGATCAGAGCTTGCCTATGTCATTGACAACGTCGATGTCAAGGGCCTTCTTGCCAATCTTCCAGTTCGCAGGAATTGCGCAGACATGCCCTTCCTCAGTCTTGGTCTCCCTCACGTACTTCAGGCCCATGAACGAGGTGAAGACATGGTCTACATCCTTCCCCAGGGCATCGTTGTGTATGGAAAGGTATTGTACCTTTCCGTCAGGATCGACTATGACTGTGCCCCTCCTTGCGGCTCCGGTCTCGTGGTTGAGGAAGCCGTACTCGGCAGATATCTTCTTGTTGAAATCCTCTATGAGCGGTATCTTGCTCTGCTTCACCCTGGGAGAGGAGTCGCTCCATGCCTTGTGCGAGAAGACGCTGTCAGTGCTTATCGCGACTATCTCGGCGCCGTTCTTCTTGAATTCGTCATAGCTTGACATGAACGCCTCTATGTCAGTGGCGCAGACGAAGGTGAAGTCGCCAGGATAGAATGTGAGTATCACCCACTTTCCTGAGTATTTTGAAAGGTCGAATTCCTCTATCTTGTTCCTCTCGGAAAACCAGGCCTTTGCCTTTATCTCCGGCGCCTGGTCGCCTATGTTCCATGATGTATGCATAAGATCATCACCATATACTCGTCTTTCAAGTATAAATATCATATCTCCAGAATAATTAATCTATGTTTTACCTTGCGATAATCTCAAGCAGCTTCAGGAAGAGCAGCCTTGAGGAGCTGGGGAAGATAGCAGAGTTCAGGATAGTCGACCAGTTCGTGACCTCGCTGGTCATAGAATCGGGCGAGGAGGAGTTCGCTGAAAAGCTCCTTCGCTCCGATCCCGTCTTTGTCTACAACATCTTCCCCCTGGGGCGCGTTTCGGACATAGAGGCATCAGACTACCGCAATTCCATCTACGAAGCTGTGCTTCCTGTTCTTCCCAGGAAGGGAAGCGTGAAGATCGAATGCTTCGATGTGAACTGCAAGACCGAATACTCTGCAAAGGACATAGAAGTTTACATCGGGCAGCGCATGGAGGAAGACGGTTACGATGTCAGCATCCTCGATCCCGACTACCTGGTTTATCCTGTCCTGATAAACCGGCGCGCTTATGTGGGTGTCTTGAAGTATGGGGATATGGAAAAGAAGTTCATAAACCCGGAGAGGCATTACCATCAATTCAGCAAAGAAGCGATCAGCAGGTCAGAGCTGAAGCTGATCCAGGCCTTCGATGATTTTGAGACAGGGGGCAGGGGGATAGCGCTGGACCTTGGCGCGGCACCTGGCGGATGGAGCGATTTCCTAGCCAAATCAGGATATAAAGTCATAGCAGTCGACAACGGCGAGCTGGATTACGGCGCGCTGGAGAAGAGAGGATTCAGGGTAAAGGTGGCGGAAGGAGGCAAGGCCCTGCAGGACGACTTGCGTGAGAACGACATAGTCCACATAAAATCAAACGCGAAGAATGTCTCAGAGCTCGACGGAATCAAGGTCGACCTCATAGTCAACGACATGAACATGGAGCCAAGCGACTCGGTCGCCGTGCTTCTTCCCTTCCTGGAAATCGCCTCCAAGAATGCTGAGCTCATAATGACGATAAAATGCATCGACAGGAAGGCAGAGAAGTTCATAGCGAAGGCGAAGAAGGCCCTGGGCGGCCATTTCAAGATAACCGGATTGCGCGTGCTACCGAGCAACAGGCAGGAGCTTACGCTGCATGCCGTATCAATATGATCACTTAAGGAGGGACTTCTCCACAGCTGCGATGTTCTTGAAGGAACCTAGCTGCTTTCCTGCCTCGTCGTCTGAGTTGAATATCTCTATCTTCACGCCGCTCTTATCCGCTTGGTCGAGCAAGGATTTTATCTCATCCCTGTTAAGGACAGAGTCGTTCACCAGTATCACGCCGACTTTGTACTCATCGAGCGCCGCCTTTATCTTATCTATTCCTGAAACAGCGCCGCTCGTCCTTATTCCTCTGAAGAAGAGGTCGAGATACTCGAATTCCTTCTTCACGTGCTCGCTCTCGAGGATTTTCGAGACGATTTCGCTCTTCATGACCTCCCTCACTCCCGACCTCTCCGCGTCTGCGGCGGCCACGTACAGCAGCCTCTTCCTAATCGGAATTCTGTTCGATTCGATGTATTTCTTGATGTCATCCTTCATGAACCCTGGCCCGGCAAATATGACTATCTCGACATCCATCCTCTCCGCTGTGCTTATTATGTCCTTGAAATACGCCTCCTTCTGCTTCTCGAAATCCTTCTCCTTCATCTTCTTGCTGAGATGGCTGTAAAGCTCCCCTGTCAAGTCAATGCCATATCCCCTCACGTAGGCGATTGTCGCTTTCTCGTCATCCATCGCGATGATCCCTAGCTTGGGCCGCTTCGCGTCTGCGACTGCCTGCCTTATTCTCCTAATTATGAAATCGCTCCACTGCTGCTTCTCTATCTCCATGAGGTCCCCGGGACCTGTGCTCAGCGTGTGGTAGCTGTTTATCTTCACGTATTCCTCAGGCCTTCCTTCAAGGATCTTTCCCATTATCCTCAGCCTGCCTGCGGCTTTGTCCAATTCGGTCTTCTCCACATTCAGCTTTATGAAAACCTCCTTCTGCTCGCCTACGTCTCCCTCCTCGGCCCTGAATCTCCTATAGCTATGCGATGAAACCTTATCTCCTGTGGAGATTATCATCGCAAGCAGGTAGAGATCCTCGAATGTCTCAGGCACCAACTTTACAATGTTTGTAGCTTCATAGAACTTGACGTCTCTCATTAAGTTCACTTGATATTCTTTGAATAACCCGAATATAGATACCTTTCCATTAATCGGGACGAGGGTAGACGGAAACAGTTATTTTATAAGCGTTTCTTACGATATCTACCTGATGTCTTCTCAGGCAATCCTTACCTCCCTATTGCAGGGCATACTTACGGGAGCCGGGACAGTGCTTACCAGCCTGCTAAACAGCTATGGATATCTTGCCGTCTTTGTCCTTATGACTCTGGAATCAGCATCTGCGCCGATACCAAGCGAGATAGTCCTTCCCCTGGCAGGCCTGCTTGCCGCCCAGGGAGCATTCAACATCTACCTTGTATTCGTAATAGTCCTTGTCGCAGGCATAATCGGGATAACAATCGACTACTACATAGCTTACTACCTCGAGAAGGATGTCGTTTATAGGCACCTGAAGGATTTCCACATAAAGCAGGAGCATCTAGACGCGTTCGACAGGTGGTTCGAGAGGAACGGCGCCTTCACCGTTTTCATAGGCAGGCTCCTTCCGGAGATACGGGGGCTGGTGAGCCTGCCTGCGGGATTTGCGAAGATGCCTCTCAGGAAGTTCTACGGCTATTCCATAGCAGGCATGGCTGTCTGGGACATTGCCCTGCTCGTATTCGGCTATTACGCACTCAACGCGCACAACGCATACATAGTCATGATTGCGGTTGCGATCTTCGCAGTTGCCCTCTACGCGCTGTATAGGCTTGCTGCAAGGCGCATGGCGAAGTGAACCGCAGACTGCTCCTTTTGTTCACGGAGCCGTGTACCCCGATGTCCATGCACTCACGTATATTATGTTATACGGAACGCCATTGTTGTTATTGCCGCTGTAGTCGTTCGCGTTGCCGTTCAGCGGCCACCACCCCACAAGATATTGAGGAAGTATCGGCGCGCCCCCTATCCCTTCATCGTAAAGGGCTGTTATTTCGTTTGCCGTTAGTGAAGTATTGTAAACTTGGATGTTTGCAATCAAACCAACAAAAGGGGCCCACCCTCCAAAAGATCCGCCTATCTTAGAACTTGCAGGCGAGTTAACAACACCGCTGTTTATCTCCGTTGATCCCTGACCATTCAGATATACAGTGAAAGTGCTACCACCGGCGTATACCAATCCTACAAAATTCCATACGCCGGCGCTCAATGTAAGCGTAGTTGAGGGGCACGGAGACGCATACTGGCCCGTATTTGCACAGAGATGCGATGGGGATGGCTCTTCGGCAAGTGCAATTCCGTTATAACCGCTATTGCTGGCGTATATGTATATATTTTGGTAGTTGGTAGCGGCTGTGGGATAGTAAATCCATGCAAACTCCGAGATTGTTGGGCTGCCATATTGCAATCCCGAAGTTCCAGTAATTATATAACTTGACGAGGAATAGCTTGCCACGTACTGCGGCAGTTCGTTGTTGCATGTCCCTTCCAAATTGACGAATGAAGTAGTACCCGGGCCTTCTGGCCTGTAGACTTGGCAAGACCCTGCGGAAACTTTTGGCGCAAGATTTGCGGAGTTGAAGAAACCGAGTCCGAAAAGGGCTCCCAGAACGACAGCGATGATGAGTATGGCCCAGCCGTAGGTCATCAGGTACTCCATTGCGCTTTGCAGCTTCGGCGTTTTCAGAGAATCAGAAGCAATAGGAAGAGATCAGTTATTAGCGTTTTGCCTACTCCTTCTTCTCGTCAGGCTTTGTTGTGATTATGTACTTCTGCACTGTCTTGATGACTATGTTTATCGCCCTGTGGATGTCTGCCTCGGTCTTTGATCCCGTGCATATCACCTTGCCGTTCTTGAAGAGGAGAAGCGCTGTCTTGGGATCGTGTATCTTGTAGATCGCCCCGGGAAACTGCTCAGGCTCATAGTCAACGTCAGGAGACGCCTTGGCTATCGCGTACAGGTCAAGCTCAACGCCAAGGTCGGCGCTGGCCACTATGTTCTCGATCTTGAAATCCGGCTTCAAGACTATCTTTTTACCCCGCTTGGAGCCGTTGTTAGGCATTTTACCACTGTAAGATATGCAAAGAAGGTATTTATATGTTTTTCTGCCATGTTAAAGCTAACTGAACAAAGGTTAATGCTGATATTATGAGTTCGTCAAAAGGACTGTTTTCAAGGAGCACAAGGAGGCTTTCGAGGCACATCAAGCCGTCGCAGATGGGCCTTACAAAACTCATCAAGAACTTCGAGAATGGAAGCAAGGTCGTGATAATGCCTAGGAGCACAAGGAACAGGAGCGTGCCACATCCGAGGTACAGGGGAAGAACAGCTATAGTGATAGGAAGGAGGGGAGACGCTTATGTTGTCGAGATGGAGCTCAGCAAGTCGACCAAGAGAAGGCTTGTAGTCCCGCAGATGCACCTTCAGAAGGCCTGATTTCTAATCCTGCAGTATTTTAATAAGCCCAGCCAGAATACGATAGATGTCCTTACCTTGGGAGCTGCTGGTGCGCCGGCCTTGCGAGGACATAGAATCTGCTCTCTCCCTTCAGCTCCATGAGCACCCTTTCAGTTAGCAGCTTTACAGGATCCTGGAGCAGCGCCACTCTTTTCGAGATGTCGGCGAAGCTCTCGAAGGGTTTGTCTTCCCTCGCTTCCAATATGGCCTGGAGGTGCTTCTTCCCTATCCCAGGAAGCATCTCGAGCATGTGCATCCTGATGTTGAGCGGAGAGGCGTTGTTGAAAAAGTCGACGTACTTCTTCTCCTGTGATTTTATTATCGCGCTTACAGCAAGCGGAAGCTGCGCCTTTGCGCCTTCAGTGAGGTTCTCGTACGCTAGCCTTGACTTTATAAGTGAAATCTTGTCCCTTACTCCCTTGCCTATGTAGAGCCTCTCCTCAACCTTTATCTCGGCAGTCTTTGGGACCGCCTCAAGAAGCGTGAATTTGTTCTCCCCTATCAGCTGCACTATCGGCTCAGACCTGACAGAAAAAGATTTGCCCGTAGGCAGGTAGTCGAGAACGTAGGCATACTCTTCCAAATCCCCTGTTCTCTGCTCCGTTTCTTCCATTCCCATCCCTAACCTTCACAGTTACCCCTTGCTCCTGTTGCCCTCAACCAGCGCAAATGCCTTGTCTGCCGTCTCTGGCTCAAGCTCCTTCTTGTCGTTTGCAAGTATCTGCTTCACCTGAGTCACGTCCATAGGCATGACATTGACGATTGAAATGGCGATGTTCTCGCTCATTCCCAATTCCTGCAGCTCCTTCTTCAGCTCGGCTGCCTTCGGCTCGTCAATCTTTGAGAACTTCTTCGCATAGTCAAGCGCCAAGGTCTGCTCGTATCCGAACTCTCCCTCCTTCTCCCTCTTTTCGAGGATTTCGAGGGCTTCGGGCAGAGCGACTATCCTGGCCATCTTGTCATTTCTTCCTGACATAAACATCATTCCTATATATCTGATATCGGGAATATAAACCTTTTGATTGGCTTTTGTTTCTGTGCCAGGGCCAGGCTGCAGCGGCCCAAGGCACGAGTGCGGCGCCCAGCGTTGCCAGAGCAGAGGAGCAGGGGAGTTGCGCTGCAGGCTGAGACTTCCACAGCTCGCCCGAGCCGCAGATTGCAGAAGTAAAAACAGCCAAAGCTATAAATTAATGAGCGACTCATCGCATACTGGTGCGAGACTTGGAAGCAAAGGACGCCTACAAGAAGATACTTGTCGAGTTGAAGAAGCACATCTCGGGAGACGAGCAGGTGCTTGAGCTGATGTTCATAACCCTTGTCGCTGACGGCCACACCCTGCTTGAGGGAGTCCCTGGAGTAGCCAAGACCACGATAACGAAGGCGCTCGCAGACACCATCAGCGCTGATTTCAAAAGGATCCAGGGGACGCCGGACGTAGGGCCGAGCGATATAGTCGGATACACTTATGTTGACGAGAAGAACGAGGTGCAGGTAAAGAAGGGGCCGGTCTTCACCAATATACTCCTTTTCGACGAATTGAACAGGACGCAGCCTAGAGTGATGAGCGCCCTTCTCGAGACACTCGAGGAGCGTCAGGTCTCCTTGGGCGGACTGACAATGAAACTGCCTAGTCCTTTCAATGCGTTTGCAACACAGAACCCCCTGAGGATAGAAGGCACAGAGCCGCTGCCGAAGGTCCTTGCGGACAGGTTCATCATGAGGATACCTGTCGATTACCCCACAAGGGAGGAGGAAGGAATGATGCTCAGGCTCAAGGAGGCGGAGGAGCGCATCGAGGTTAACAAGGTCGTAACAACAGACGACATACTCAGAATGCAGGAGGATGCGAAGTCGATAGTCTTGCCAGACAACGTGAAGGATTACATAACAGGAATTGTCGCGGCAACAAGGAAGGACATACACATAGTCATGGGCGCGAGCCCGAGGGCAGACATCTCGTTCATGAAATGCGGGAAGGCGAAGGCCCTCATAGAGGGCAGGAAGGAGGTAACGATCGATGACATAAAGTTCCTTGCGAGGCCTGTCTTGAGCCACAGGCTCTCTGTGCGGTCTACAGGAGGCATAGGCGTCAACGGGATAGTGGACGGCATAGTGGCCACCTATTCCTGAGAGATGGCGAAGGCATGCAATACAGCCCTGTTGTCTACGCGTCGGTCTTCTTCGCGCTAAGCGTTGCCTCGTTTAACATCTCTGAGGCCTATACCATATCCAACTGGGCGCGGAAGATGTCTCGCAGAAAGGGATACAGCATAATCAGGGATCTGGCCAAGGGTATGAAAACAGACAAAGGCAATTCGATACTCGTCCTTCTGGCATTCTGGCTCGCCGCAGCTTCCGCATGGATCCTGGGATTCTACTACCCTAGGCTTGCGCTGCCTGGGCCTTATTACATTTACATTACCGCAGGCTCGCTGCTTGTCCTTTCCGGAATGGCAGTTAGGCGATGGTCCATGTCGTCAATGGGCGTTCTGTTCACGCACTTCCTCTCCGTAAGGGAGAACCACAAGGTGGTCGAGAGCGGGCCTTACAGATACGTAAGGCATCCTTCCTATCTTGGGGGCCTTCTCTTCTCAGCAGGTTTGGGAGTGGCCATAGGCAACCTTGCGAGCATTGCCGTTCTGATCGCCCTGCCATTTGTTGCGTACGCATTGCGTATGGACATGGAGGAAAACATGCTTGCCAAGAATCTCGGCAGGCCTTACCTCGACTACAAGCGCAGGGTTAAGCAGAGGATCTTGCCGATGCTCTGGTAGTCATGTTTAAATATCTAACAGTGCACTATCAACTGCGATCTGTATGGCAAGCGCGCGGAGATACGTGGCCTTGGCAGTGCTGGCTACACTGTTTGCAGGCGTGTCAATCCCCTTGATCTACGCGCAGTCGGTCCAGCAGAACCTGCTGACCAGCACGCTCTGCGGCATCATAGCCGGCATAAGCGAGGTCGTCGGACTTCTGGCCATCTTCATGTTCATAGTCGGCGGGACACTCTACGCCTTTGCGCACTTCCTGCCTGCCGCAGGAAACATCAAGGGAGCTGCCCAGGGATGGGGCATGGGAATCCTCATGGGCGGAATAATCATGATAATACTCTATGCCTTGGCTCCGTTCATAGTGAACATAGTCCTGCAGTTCAGCCTCAGCAGCGCATCCACAGGTGTGAACATAGGGCCTGCAGGCTCTGTAACCTGCAGCGGCGCTGTGCCTTCCGTACCCTCTACTCCAAGCTTCCCGACAACCACTTCAATATGAGGAGTGCAGGCAGAGCCCCAACTGCCAGCTGTTTGTCTTATGAGATATGGATTATATAGAGCCGAGTTTATAAAAATTCAAAATTCGTTCAGAAGAAAATAGATGCGGAAATAGAATTACAAGGTTGGAAAGAGAATTAGACTTATATGCTTATCGATCTTGGTTGTTTTATGAAAAATGAAGAAATAGCAGAAATGTGGATTCCGGTAATTACCTTTCTCGGAGGCATGTTTACGTTAGTATGGAGTATTGCATACATAACAGACACAGTTTGGTCGCCTTTTAACATAGCAGTCAGCCTCATAACAATAATCTGTGCTTATGAATTTTATGGGAAGCCAGTCAATCATGTAAAATATGGGATTATTGTAATAGCAGTCAATTTATTGCTATTTACCGTACTGATGGTAGGTAGTCTTTCTGCTGCAACTTCAACGATAGTCCCAATCTTCTACAATACATATGGTCTGGTTAATCTAGGAATTTTATTAAGCATTACTGGTGGAATATCGATTTATCTTTCTAAACACGAAATGCCTAAACATGAAAAGTAGGATAAATGGCTTTCTGGACAAAATTAACACTTTCTGGACAAGTGATACATTATAGACAAAACCGCGCGCTGGCGCAAAGCCTTATAAATCATGTTATTTCATTACTTATCGGTAATTCCCATGAATGGAAGAATGTTTAGTCTAATGGGCAGATTTAGGATGGCAATGTTTTTTGCCGTCTTCGGCGCGCTTGCATTGGGCATGGCATACGCGCAGATCCTGCCGTCAGTGCCGCCAACAAGCAGCCAGCAGTACACGCTGTCCAGCACGCTCTGCGGCATCATAGCAGGCATATCGGAGATAATCGGCCTGCTCGCAATATTCATGTTTGTGGTAGGAGGCACGCTATACGCCTTTGCGCACTTCATGCCTGCTGCAGGAAACCTTAAGGGCTCAATGCAGGGATGGGGCATGGGAATCCTCATGGGCGGAATAATCATGGTAGTGCTCTACGCCTTGGCTCCGTTCATAATAAGCACGGTGCTGAAGTTCAGCCTGTCATCATCCATAAACGTACAGATACCTACAGCATCAGGAGTCAGCTGCGCAGGCATTGGATTCGGAGGCATATGATAAGGCAGACAAATTGGGGGCAGGGCCTGTTATAGGCCCGCCTTTCTTTCTTGCCCCTCTTCCTTGCTTACTCTCATATTGATTCGGTTTTGATGCGTTCTGGAGTGAAGTTATGGGAAACATACTTGGAGACACATACGAAACCTTCGTTGAAAACAGGAACCTTGCCCTTCTGTTTTCCATACCGTTCGTCATAGCGTTTGCGATACCGCTCCTCGCGCCTCTTCCGACCTATGTGAGCATGGGCGGCATCTTCCTGAGGACTGCGAGCATCTTTACTAACCTCAATTTCATCGGGCTCGCTGTCATAATAGTTGCCTTTTTCTTCTCCCTGCTTTTCATCAGCTTCGCCTTTGTCGCGATAAGCATGATAGTCAAGTCGAGGAAGACGAAGCTGAAGATAGGCCAGCGCGCCATACAAGGAATTGAGAAGTACATAGGCAAGGTCTTCGTGTTGTTCATACTTTACGCAGTTATACTCACCATAGCTAACGTGGCAGGGTATTACCTCGGCATACAGGCACTTCTCACAGGCATAGTGGGATTCTTCGGCTTCATGCCCTTCTTCTACGCGCCGAGCGCCATTGTGGTGGACGACCAGCGGGTCTGGAGATCCATGAAGAACAGCGTTAAGCTTGTGGCAAGGGAACCGCAGTATTTCGTAATGTGGTTTGTCCTGATAACCGTAATACTATCAATAATCTCCGCGGTGTTCATAGCCATAGCAGGCACCTTCCTCGCAAGGTACATAATCCTAATACTGAGCTCCCTGTTTGTGCTGCCATACTTCGTTATATTCCAGGCCGAAGCGTACATGAAACGGTTTGCCATCCTAAGGCACTGATCGCCGTACATGCAGAAAAAGTCTAAATACCTAAAAAGTCGGATTTATCAATGATTCGATGCTGGATAAAGTCCCGAACGGAGACGCGTTGATTATGAAGCTCTCGTGCCTGCGCGCACTGGAGGCTCTGGGCAGGAGGCCTGGTTCGACAAGATTCACGAATTTTGTTGACGTCAGGAACACAGCCGCAATGGTCGGCGCCACTGACAATGAAATCTGCGTTGCGATAGTGCGCGGCACGCTGAGGCAGATGCTGCGCAGGGGCAACAATGCCGAAAAGGCGAAAGAGTGGCGCCAGGCGAAGCCGGTGCTTGAGCAGCTGGGCGTGACTGATGCGCATTTCCGTTCTGCGATGGAGGAGTTAAAGGAGGCTGCAAGGACATACTATCAGCCAGTCCCTCACTTTTAATAAGCTTGTGAATCGATATATACTTCCAATGGCGGAGTAGCTCAGCCTGGTTAGAGCGCTAGACTCATATGCAACGCACTATGAGTGACGAGCAATTTTGCGATGACTGCTAAGAAATCTAGAGATCGGGTGTTCAAATCTCCCCTCCGCCAAACAGGAATATTCTGCCTCGCCTCCGAATGGCGGCGGTTTTATAAAACATTACATTTCATTGTCTATTCGGTAAGCAGATGACGGACAAACCGATAATCGACCATGGGCTTGAAGGGGTCTACTACACTGAAAGCAAGATCGCCATGATAGACGGGCACCTGGGAAGGCTCTATTACCGCGGCTATCCGATCGAGACACTTGCCCAGAATTCATCGTTTGAGGAGGTCTGCTATCTGATCCTGTATGGCAAGCTTCCCTCAATGATGGAGCTCGACAGCTTCAACTATCAGCTCAGGAATTCCAGAGAGATCAATCCGTCGGTTCTTGCAGTCATGACGGAGATGGCGCAGAAGGCCGACCCGATGGATACGCTAAGGACGGCAATATCGATGCTGCCAGGATACGACATAGACGCATACGATAATTCAAACGAGGCGAACATGAGGAAAAGCATAAGGCTCATATCCCAGGTAGCCAGCATGACAGCTGCCATAGGCAGGATTAGAGGCGGAAAGGAGTATGTCGCCCCTGACAGCTCCCTCAGCCATTCGGGAAACTTCCTTTACATGCTAAACGGGGCAAAGCCAACTGAGAACGATGCGAGAGTAATAGACATAATGATGATACTGCACGCTGAGCACGGGTCAAACGCATCGACTTTCACAACTATTGCTGCCGGCTCCACCTTGAGCGACATCTACGCTGCGGTGACGGCAGGCATAGCTGCGCTGAAAGGGCCTTTGCACGGAGGTGCTGACGAGGCAGCGCTTAAGATGCTTTACGCTATCGGCGAGCCGGAGAACACGGAGCAATACATAGAGGATGCGCTGGCGGGCAGGAAGAAGGTAATGGGCTTCGGCCACAGGGTGTACAAGGCATACGACCCAAGGGCGAGGATAATCAAGGCCTTTCTTGAGGAGCTGCAGCACAGCTCTTCAGAGGAGGTAAAAAAACTTACTGCGATAGAGCTCAGGGCGGAGAAGATAATGGTGGAAAGGCTAGGAAACCAGAAAGGCATATGGCCGAATGTTGATTTCTTCTCGGGGCCGGTCTACGTCTCCGTGGGCATACCGTTGGAATTGTTCACTCCCCTCTTTGCAGCAAGCAGGATGGTCGGATGGTGTGCGCACATGATGGAATACTGGCAGGACAACAGGCTGATAAGGCCTTTGGATTATTACTCGGGAGAACTTGACCTGAAATACGTCCCAATGTCAGAAAGATAGCGCCGCCTCGGTTACCTCTCCCAGCGCCTCCCCGTACTTTTCCCTATCAAACTTCCTGTCCAGATAATCGGCTATATAGAGCGTGTCCTTCAGCGCATTCGCCAGGCAGGAAGAAGCGCCTGGGGACGGCGTTATGGTGAAGATCACGCCGCCATGCGTTATCTTTCCTGCGCCGAGGACAAGAGAGTGCTTGTTCTCGTCTATTATCTGGGGCCTTATGCCCCCTATGTCGCCTGCCATCCTTATATCCGCGTATTTAAGGCCGGGAACGATCTTCGCTGCCTCGTTTTTCAGGAATTCGTACTTGCCTACACCTGGGATCCCATAAGCAATGTTCCTCGCGACTATCCTCCGTATGTCCCTGTTGAAGAGTATTTTCTCCAGGCTTATGAACGTGGGCAGGTCGAAATCGAAGGTCTTCATGTAATCTATGACAGTGCCAAGATGCCTTTTCTCCAGCATGGGCGGCACAGTTACTGTGGGCCCAAACCTGGTTATCTTCGGATTCGTTATGTCGGGATCGCCGTGGACAGCCGCGAATGGTATTCCCCCTTTCTGGACCCTGTAGACTTTTCCCCTGAGGACCTTTTTGGAGGTGTAAAAGCCCCCGCCTATGGAAAGTATCGAGAGGTTTTTATCTATTCCGATGGATTTTGCAAAATATAGGCTGTAGCTTCCGGTGGCGAAGGAGACGAAGCCTGCCGAATAGCTCTTCTTGTTGGTGAAGACGCGGTAGGAGTCGCCTGCCTTTTCCATCTTCGACACTTTTGTGTTAAACAGAATGTCTATCTTCTTCCCTTTCACTTTCCGCGCGTCAGATGCGAACATGTGCGTGAGCTTGCCGAAATCCACCATGTATCCTGTGTCGGAGAGCAGGGCGGCGATCTTTTCTTCCTTCTTCCTTCCCTTCACTATGTTGGGCTCAGTCCTTCCTATCTCCCCCCTGCCTATTACCCTAAGCCCGGGAAAGAGGCTCTTCAGTCCCGAATCGTAAGTCTTTTCTATGGAAGCCATCTCGTCCTCTCCGACGGCGAGCACCATCTTTTGGCATTTCTCGATGACCCCCTTCCGCGCGCTTGGCTCCTTCCCACTGAAATACCTTAGCACCCGCTGCGCCTCTTCCTTGATTCTTTTCGATTCGCCCAGCGCGTAATTGGTCTCTATGTCCCCGAAATGCAGAGTCTGGGCGTTATTCTTGCTATTCGAGTTTAAGGTCGCAAAGTCCCCGTATTTTTCTATCAGGAGGATTCTGTCCATATCGGTATAATTAGCCAGTGTGTACAGCAACGAGGTTCCGGTTATCCCTCCGCCGACTATGATGACATCGTAATCGTTTTTCATTTTATGCTCCCCGCTATGTATCTGCCTACCTCTGAACATTTGCTTCTTCCCCCGAGATCGTATGTCCTGAACTTTGATCTCACTGACTTCTTCACGGCGTTCTCTATGGAGCTTGCCGCATTTGCCTCTCCCATCCATTCGTACATCATCTTTGCGGCCATTATTGTGCCTATCGGGTTCATCTTGTCCTGTCCCGCGTACTTCGGCGCCGAGCCGTGCACGGGCTCGAACATAGCGTAGTCGTCCCCTATGTTCGCGGAGGGGCTTGTCCCTATGCCCCCTACTACCGCAGCCGCCTCGTCGGAAAGGATGTCGCCGAAAAGGTTCTCGGTGACTATCACGTCGTACTTCTCAGGATTCTTTATCAGCCATTGGGCCATAGCATCGACATGCGCATCGTCGACCTGGAAGCCCTTGTAGCCCTTGCCTATCCGCTCTATCGACTCCTTCAAGAGCGCGTTCGAGGTCTTCAGGATGTTGCCCTTATGGACTATCGTCACGTGCCTCTTCCTTTTCTTGGCAAGCTCAAATGCGAAGCGCCCTATCCTCTCACTGGCCTTCTTTGTGATGACCATTATGCTTACCGCAGTCTCTTTGTCGAGGGCGAAGTCGAGGCCCGAATACATCCCTTCGGAGTTCTCCCTCACTATGACAAGGTCTATGTCATCCCTGAGCGCCCTGATGCCGCGCATGGATTTGGCAGGCCTCACGTTTGCATAAAGGTCAAACATCTTCCTTATCTTTACAGCGGCGCTTGTCTCGGATCCTACCCCTTCTGGAGTCGTCATGGGTCCCTTTAGCACGCAGTCGCTGGCCTTCAGCAATTCTACAGTCTTGTCTGGGAGATTGGTCCCGTGCCGCTTGATGCAGTTCAATCCGGCATCCCCGAACGTCAGCTTCATGTCTATCTTGAATTTCTTATTAACCGAGTCTATGACAGGCATGACTGCACCTATTATCTCCGGGCCGGTGCCATCGCCTGGCAGGACAGCGACCTTCCAGCTCCCTGCCTTCATGGCCTCCCACCCTTGTATTCGATCCTCTTTCCCTTCCATATGCCCGGGTCTCCCCATAGCTTTAGCCTCCATGCGTTGAACTCGGTGACCTGAGTATGGTCTATGAAGAGATTCACGTCGCGGGATACGTTGAGAAGGTACCACTTGAAGACCTCAGGATCGGCGGCCTCGAACATGAACCTGCCGTATCCGAACTCCTTTATCAGGCCCATTATCACATCCTTCCTCCATTTGTTAGGGGGAAGATCCTCAGTCAGGCCCTCGGATTCTATCATTATCACTTCGGCGCCGGATTTTATCTGCGCCTTTGCCTCGGCAAAGAAATCCGCCAAAGGCCTTAGTTTTGTCGTGTATCCGGTAATATGGGTACCTGCGCCTGCGCCTATCATGAGAGATATCTCGGGTTTTGGCTTCATGCCCATCTTCTTTACCTTCCTAACCATGGCGAGCTTGTCCTCGAGGTCTATACGGATGAACCCGCTGGATATCTCTACGACGTCGAAGCCAAGATCCTTGCACTCCCCGAAATACCTGTCCACGGCTTCTTCACCTTGCACCAGCACCCGCTCCACGAAGCCGCCGGTGGAGACATAGACATCATGGTCGTGGCACATGCCTATTATCTCTTCGACATGCTCCTTCTTCATAAGCCTCATTGTGCCGCATGCGAACTTCATGCCGTCAAAGTACTCTCCCCATGCGTCAAGCAGGTCCTTTATGTATGTCAGCGTGGGAGACGATGCGTAATAAGGCACTCTGACCTCTACGATTCCCTTCTTCCGTGGTTTTGGCGGCAGTTTCTCGATGTCCACAAACTCGAGCGCATGCCTATGCCTGTTTTTATCCATCCATATCACTTTAAACGCAGTTTCTTAAATAAGCCATCTATGCTCGTAATTTCTTCAAAGTTCCAGAGAGCCTTCAGGGCCGCATCTGCCCCGGTATTTCCCAATTTGCCAATGGCCAACCTCCTGAACTTGTCCTCTATCTCCTCGTCGGCCATAGGGTTCTTCCAATGGCCCTTCGGATATATGACTTCCTTGCTTAATTTCTCGCCGTTCTTCAGCAGGATGCTTACGACTGCCGCATTCACAGTGCCTCCGCTGTTGAAAAGGGCGGTGTATCTTTGAACCTCCTTGACCGATATTTTCTTCATGAACGAGATGGTTTTCCTGTCGGTGAACCTTCTCTTTTTGAATGTATTGATGTCGACTTTGCCATCCATAAGCGCTGCCGCTACTATGTAGGGTATGCTGTGGTCAGCCGTTTCCTTCGTCTGGGGATTCCACTTCTCCTTTCCGCTTCCTATGACCTTGACTGTCGCCTCCCCCGCGCCTATCTCTACCTTCGATATCCCGTCGATTGGCCCGATCCTGCTCCTGAGCTCCAGAGCTGCGAAGATGGCTGCCTGGGCCCTGGTCTCCGCAGGATAGTACTTCATGAGGTTTTTGTTTATCCTGAAGGCCTTCTTGCCTCCTCCGAAGTCGCTTGCGTTGAGAGTGAATCTGCCGCTGACCTGATTGAAGAAGCCCATCTCGCCCTCAAATACAGGAGAGGGGCCTGTCATTCCTTCTTTCGCGAGCACAGCTGAAAAGATCGCATTTCTCGCGGCGTTGGAGAACGCAAAGGCCTTCCACATGGACAATTCTCCAGCGCGCAGCTGCCTCATTACCAGATGGGAATTCAAGGCTATGTTGATAGCCTGCTCCGTCGTGTCTGCAGACAGCCCCATCATGCGCGAAGAGGCGGCGCTCACTGAGACAAGCCCGTATATGACATGGTCCCAGCCTTTCTTCCAGAGATTTGCCGAGTCGGCGAGCCTCGCCTGCAGCTCGTACGCAATCAGGCAGCCCAGAAGCGCCTCCCTGCCGCTTCTCTTTTCAGACTCTGCGACAGCGAGGATAGGCATTATGTTGTCGCTCGGATGTGAAAATTCCTTTGCATCGTAGGTGTCATTGTAATCGAAGTATCGGGTCATGGCGCCGTTTATGAAGGCGGCTGTCCAGCTGTTTGTCTTCTCGCCGGTTCCAAGTATGGTGGAGTTTCCCCTGCCGGAGCCTTTAAGCGCCTTCATCGCCATGCGTATAGGCATCTGGTCGAATGCGCCGATGCCGCAGCCCACAGTGTCCACGATGAGCCGTTTCATGTTTCCGATGCTTTCCCCATTTAAGTCCGAATAGTCCAAGGAGCAAGCATACTCGGCAATGTCTCTTGCTATTGTCATGGCCTCTGTTAACCACTAACTCGTTGGGCTTTAAAAACCTATACGCACGGCTGGTCAGACGGGCTTGGAGAAATAGGCGTACTTGTCGTTGAAGAGCACAATCTGCGCCTTGTAGATCTTCTCGTATGCAGGCAGAAGGACCCCTACGCTGATGTTCCTTTCCTGGCTGCTGGCGTTCAGCGCTATGCCTGTGGGATCTATTCCCGATGTTCCGTTTATTGTCTTGAAGAATCCTGGGCCGGTGCTTGAGACAGCGAAGATGGTGGCAGAGAGGTTCAGTGGAGAGATAGCGGTGTAGCGCAACTGCGAGAAGTATGACGTGAGGTTTCCTGTGCTGCTTTTTGAGTAGGAAGGCGTTGACAGCGTCAGGTCGAAGTTTTTCAGATACTGGGCATGCGAGTATATGATGACGGCGAGGCCGATAAGCGCCAACGCTGCCGCAAGCGCAGGCAGCAGCCTCTGCTTCCGGATGAAGCTGCCTATTATCCCCCCGCCTGGCCTGCTGTCCTTCTCGGCAACGTAGAGTATGGCAAACATGAATGCGACGAAGAAGGCGAGGTAGAACTGGATATTGCGCGAAAGGAATTCGAAAGGCAGCAGACACAGAATCGGGATCAGCTTCTTGTTGTTCGCGTATGCGATGGCGAGAACAGAGAAAAGCGCGGCAATCCCCAATATCGCCCCGGCTGCAGATATAGGGGTGCCATAGGCAACAGTTAGGAGATAGCCGAAGGCGCCGCCTGCCTCAGGCATCATGTTGCCTATCGGATACAAGACGCCTCTTACGAATGCAGCAGGCCCTTGCAGGATAAAATAAGAATCCAATAAGAGGAATATCGCGGCAGAGCCAACCGCATTGTAGATGCCCTTTCTCCACCCCTCGTTGTTGATCGAGTATATGACAAGGAGGGCGACAGGGAGCCAGAGCAGCTGCTGGAGGGCAAGGCAGAGGCCCAGGAATACCCACGAATACCTGCTCTCGAGTTTTACATAGGCAAGAATTATCAGGGCGAGCATCAGGAGGTCGACAGGGGAAGACATCGCTCCCATGAGGAAAGCTGCGAAGAAAGCCGCTCCGATAAGCGGCTTTTTGTAGTAATCCCTGCCCAGATAATGAGATATCACGAGAAGAAGGAAGAGCAGGAAGGCGCCGACCTGCAGCTCAGTGAAGAACATTACTGGAAACCTGCTTCCAGCCGAGGCGAGATAGAATGGGAGGGAGGAAAAGAGGAACAAGGCAGGGTAATTGAAGACTCCTACGACCTTGTTCGATGTCGTGTATGTCAGCGAGGTCACCATCCCTGTCGTATAATTTGAAAGGAGAAGAGCCGTCACGTCGCTGCTGTACGGATTGGCCCCGTGGAGAAGAAGCAGCTTGGAGTCCGCAAAGGTGATGAAGACCTCATCCGAGGGAATTACAAGGTGCGATGCGAATACAGTATAGTAGGGGATCAGGAAGAGCATAAACGCGATTCCTATAAGGAAGTATCCGAACAGCCTGTAGCCTTTTCCCAAGACAAGAATCCCTAGCGATATGAGCGACAGGAAGAAGACAAAGACAAAGGCGTAGGCAACTGTAGGCGAGATCATCGTGAGCGTGTTCACCAATATGCCCAGGCTCAGGGCCTTTCCGGAGAGCGGGAAGACCAGCAAGAGTGCTGCCATGGATGCCGCGAGTGAGACCTTCATGAAAAGGCGGGCAGTCGCGCCTGGTCTTCCTCTGGAGGATATGAACACATACGAGTAAGAGAAGAAGAGAGCGATCTCCACGAGGCCCAGGGACTCCACTGCGGGAACAAGGCTGCTCCAATAGTTTATCTCTGCGCCGAAGAAAAGGAGGACAAGGCACAAGACGGAGAATCCAGCATTATACGGATTCCTTTTTACCCATTCTGCAAAATTCCGGAAAGTATTCCTCACTGCCTCCATGTATTCTATCCGAATATGGAAGCCAAGGTATAAAGCATGTGCCTAGGCGCTAGTTTCGATTTTCCTACAGTGCGGTCGTGGAACGTGGAATAATTGACTTCAGCTATTGTCGTACGGCTTCCGGCCATCTTGAGTATGTCAAGCAGCACCTTGTATCCTCTCTCCACGAACCCCTTCCTGTCTTTCCTGACTATGTCACGGAGCAGTCCCGTCTTTATGGCGAAGAAGCCTGACATCATGTCGTTGGATGTTGGCTTGCCCCTGATCTTGAAAACAGCGTAGGCGGTGAAAGAGATCGTTTTTGAGACAAGGCGCCTCCAAAAACCCCAGTTCCTTACCCTTGTCCTCACGCCTATCACCAACTCTGCCTCGGAGAGCTTCTCCGCCAGCTCCCCCACCTTGCCCACAGGATGCTGCATGTCTGCATCCATCACTACCATATTCGGAGTCCTGACGAGGAGAGCAGCATCCATTATGCTGGCAGCCAGTCCATGCACTGGCCTATTTCTTCTGTCCAAGAGCCTTACGTTCCGGTTTTTTAATGAAATCCTTTTTACGGCCTGGACTGTGCCATCGGCTGAGCCGTCATCTGCCACTATTATGTGGATTTTACTGTACCGCCCAAGAAGCGACCCGACCACCTTGCGTATGTTGTCAGCCTCGTTGAGCGTCGGGAGCACGACTGTAGTGTCGGAAAGGGTGGCCATCATGAAACCCGAGGATGTTGAGAATACTCCGTTTAGATTAAAGAACCATGCCCAGCCGGCAATCCAAGAGTCTGCCTTTGAAGGACGGATTCATTCTGTCCTCAGCGCAGTTATGGGATCGACATTTGATGCCTTCCACGCGGGGTAAAGGCTTGCGAAGACGCTGACTATGACAGCTATTAGTATCGCCTCTATGGCAACCTGCAGGGTGACCACAGGCGTTATCGAGGACGAAGACAGGCCGCTTGAGGAGCTTGATGCGGAGCTTGAGCTGCCAGAAGGGCCTCCGCCTCCGCCGCCGCCACCTGCAGCAACAGCGCCGCCTCTTGGCCCAGATGAGGATTGGCCCGCGGGGCTTCCCTGACTTCCAGACTGGGAAGGGCCGTGGGACAGAAGCCCGGGCAGCGCGTAGGATCCCGCTGCGCCTACGCCTAGCCCGACTATGCCTCCGAGCACCCCGATTATCAGGCCTTCAGCGAGGAAGAGCGTGAGCACCTCGCGCTTCTTGAAGCCCAGCGCCTTGAGTATTCCTATCTCCCGGGTTCTCTCAGTCACTGAAACCATCATTATGCTGAGTATGCTTATTCCCGCGACTATCAGCGAGACTCCTGCGATAGAGCCTAATAGCAATCCTATCGATCCCAGTATGGAACTTACTGTTGCAGCTATCTGCTGCACTGAAAGTATCGTTGCCGAGTTGCCGTAGATCGTTGAGAGCAGATTGTAGACAGAATTTACAGTGCTCGCATTGCTGGCCTTTACTATTATCTCACTGTAGGAGTATGTCTCCAGTAGGTTCTCGGCAGCAGGGAGCGGCATGAAGATCGATGTGTCCGGAGAGATGAAGAACGAGCTTCCGTACTTGGAAAGCACACCAGTCGTCACAAGGGTCGCCCCCCTCTTGCCGCCTTTTGAGGTAAGTGTCATGTATACAGGCTCATCGAGCGTGAGCGGCGAGAGCGTGCCGGTGCCGTTCGGGTACGCTACGCTGTATCCTACAAGCGCTGTTGAAGTGCTGGAATCGTTGAAGAAGCTGCCCTGCATGAGCGTAAGGTTCCCTGCTACGTCGTTGATGCTGTAGTTGCTCACCCCTATCAGGGTAGCGGGGACATGCTCGTTGCCTACAGTCACGTTGGCATTGGCTGTGAGCAGCGGCACTACGCTGCTGACGTTCGGCAGCGAAGCGATGACAGCAATGTCGCTGCCAGTGAAGATGTGCGAGGGGTGCGGCACCACGTATATTGCCGTAGGCCCGATGCTCTCAAGAGACTTGTTTATGCTGACCGAGAAACCTGCCACGAGGGAGACGAGCGCGACTATCGCTGCCACGCCTATCATGACAGTGAGTACAGTAAGCCCCGTGCGGACCTTTCGCTCCGAGATGCCCTTCAGGGCAAGCCAGAGGGTGTCTTGCGCCTTCATTTGGCGTGCCCCTTCTTCCCGGAGCGCTTGCGATAGAAATACACTCCAGCCCCTGCTATCACTATGATGACAACGATTCCAGCTATCAGGAGCCCTCCTCCGCCGCCTTTGATGCGCGTGGTGCCGGAGCCGCCGTTGGCCACCTGGATGCCTGAAGACGAACCTATGTTCACTGTATAGTGGAAGGTCTGGTTCTGGATCTCGTTGAGGTTATTCAGGTAGGATAGCCTTACAGGTATTGCGTACGCCCCTGCCGCGATGCCTGGGTCTGCGGTGAAACTCACAGTGAACGCTGTCGGCGTGTCTATAGGTATTGTGCCGAGGAAGGAGGTGTTGCTTCCCAGTATCTTTATCCCTGCTGGAGGGAACGGCGTGACAGATGCGGCAGTCGCAGGCGAGGCCCCTATGTTATCCAATGTCGAGGTTATCGAGAAGATGCTTCCCTTGGAAGGGCTGGATGGGGAGATCGTGGTGCTGACTATAGTCGCGTTTACGTAGCCCGGGTTCGTGAAGCTTATCGACCTTGAGGCTGTGTTCTGCTGGTTGTCCAGGGTATACGTCAGTGCTATGTCCAGAGTCGCCACTGCGCTGGTGGAGGACTGCACGTAGAGCTCCACTGGAAGGCCGGCGCTTTTTCCGGGGAGTATTTCGTAGACAGTGTTGAGGTTGTCAGAGCCTATTATGCTGAGCGGGCTCTCAGGAGTCAGTACAGCGGAGACGTTTGTGATGGGATCTGCGCCAGTGTTGGTTAACGTTATGTTTGTCTTCACTATCTTGCCTGCCAGCAGGCTCTGGTTGGCTACAGAGACAAGAAGAGAGGAGGATGACGGCGTCGAGGCAAAGAGGCCGAGCTGGCTGTCCATGCTCGTGTTATACCCGTAAGGGTTTATGTAGTGGGTGACGAGGTCAAGTATTATCGATGCGCCTGACTGCGAGTTGCCTGCCTGCTGCGGGGAGACGTAAGCCTTGAAGGTCACGTTCGCCGTTCGGTTAGGCGCCAGGTTCTCTATTTGCTGTGGCTGAGAAAGGAGGCTTACCCCGGTTCCGGAGCTCCCGGATATCGCAGTGCCTATGCCTGAGGCGAGGCCGCTTCCCGTATTCTTCACCTCAAGCGTTATGTTCGTTATCTTCCCTGCGGTTATGTCAGGATTCAATGCCGAGAATGTGAGGTTTGCAGCGCCGTGCATCGGCACGCCTATGTTTATCTGCTGCTTCGAATTTATCGTGCCGTTTAACGAGTCCCACTGCAGGATAAGCGGGAAGGTGAGCGTCGTGTTTTGTCCTACGGAGATGTTGCTTGCTATGTCGAGGTAGAACGTCATCGTGAATATCGATGGGGGCTGTATTGACTGCAGGTAGGTTGTCGAGGCTGATGAGCCTTGGAAGTCAGTTATTCCCCCGTAAGTCTGGAGGGAACCCACCATATTCTCGAATTCGCAGTTGGTATCGTAGCTCTCCAGCGTCACTGTCAGCGGCACGTCCCTCTGTCCCGGCGCAGCGGATATCTGGTGCGTCGAGTTGCCCCACACGGTTCCTATCACCTTGATGTTGGGTGTCGAAAAAGTCTGGCATGAGCTAGACGCAAATGCAGTGCCGACGAGCAGCACGGCCACCATCGCAAAAACAGGCAGAAACAATTTCTTTTCCATTATATCATCGTTGCATAAGCGTAATCAGCCTATCTCTTGTGCTTTGTCTCCCTCTCGATAAGCCCGTCCTTCATATAGATGCTCCTCTCCGTTATCTCGGTGAGTTCCGGGTTATGCGTGACTATCAGCACAGTCGTATTGTTCTCCCTCGAAACCCTTGTTAGCAGTTTCAATACTGCCTCTGCTGTCTTTGTGTCAAGGTTCCCCGTAGGCTCGTCCCCCAGTATTATCGGAGGCTGGTTGACTAGCGCCCTTGCTATCGCCACCCTTTGCTGCTGGCCTCCGCTGAGCTCATTCGGCTTCTTCTCGAATGTGTTCTCCATGCCTATCTCGATAAGAAGCGACTTTGCCCTTTCAAGATTTTCTGGCGTGTCCTTTGCCTCGACCATCAGCGGCAAGGTGACATTCTGTAGCACATTGAGATATGGGACAAGGTTATAGGACTGGAATATGAAGCCTATTTTCTGGTTTCTGATCTGCGCAAGCTGATTGTCGTCCAGTGAAGAGGTGTCTACCCCGTCCAGGAATATCTTCCCCCGGGTGGGCCTGTCCAGGGTGCCTATTAGGTTCATCAGTGTCGTCTTGCCGCTTCCCGAGGGCCCGAGGACCGAGACGAATTCGCCCTTCTTTATCGAGAGCGAGACATCGCTGAGCGCAACGTATTCGAGCTTCTTGGTGGCATAGACCTTCTTCACGTGCTCAACGCTTATTGTGGCCTCCCCCTTAGATTTCATAGATATACCAGCTCAGCCAACATTTATAGTAGAATCGGCGAATGCGCCGTCGCTCCCCACAACAGCCACAGTGTAAGTGCCGTTCGTGAAGGTGGCCGTCAGAAGTCCGTTGCCGAGCCCAAGGGTTCCGTTGAAGCTCAAGGCGACACTCTGCCCGGGCTGCAGCCAGTAGCCATGCGTATTGTTGAATATTACACCAGGGAGCGAGGGTTCGCTTAGCGTTGCATTGTTGTTTATTATCAGGCTCATCACTCCGAGATGCGCCTTTGCCATCCCTACCCTGTATGCCGTCGCCATGCCTGCTGCCGCGCCTGGGCCGAAGCCTACGTTGATGTTTACGGGCATGTAGAGCACGCCCATTTTCGCCCATGCGCCGTTTGGCATGGGAGGGAGTAGTCCTTCAACCGGTTTCCAGGAATAATTGATGTCGCCGGTGCTCCAGTTGTATGCGTTTGTGAAGTTCACCCTCGTGGCGACCAGCATTCCGCCTTTTCCCGACTCCCTGAACCGCATTATGCTGACAGTAGGCATTACTGCGCCATTCCATGCCCTAACTACGACCCGCCTGGCCGTTCCACGGGAAGCGTTCCCTGACACATAGAACCAATCAGTGTTTAGATAGAGGGACTCGTTGCCTGATAGGATGACATTGTAAAGATCTACGCTCCTGTTGGAGGTATCCTTGATGACAAGGCTGATGTCGGTCCTGTTTCCCTGTGCCGTTATGCTGGCATTTGTTACAGCTATGCTCGCCCCGGAGTCGTTAATCCTCCGCCAGGCCTCGTTATCCATGAGTATCTTGCCGGCAGGGCCGTTCATAGGCATTGCAAATTGCTGCTTATCCACCATTAACGCCCTGACAGACGGGACCATCTCGAACGAGGTGGAGTTTGCATTGTACAGCGTCACTATCGTAGGGGAGAAATCCACAAGCAGATCGGAGCTCCCGTTAAAGAATTCCCTGTTGCTTATGTCGCCAACCACCCTGTCGCTGCCGAGCGAGACAGGATAACTCACATTGCCTATGACAATCTTTGCATTGGTGATGTTGAATGCCGCCATGTCGATCATCGAGTTTGCAGGCATGTTCACAGAGCCGATGACCTTGCTCATGTTCACTAACGAGAGGAGGTCGACTGTGCCTGCGGCATTCACGTTTATCCATGAATCAGGGCTGGCGTTGGCCAGATGAACCTGAATGGAGGAATAGGTGATGTTCAATGCCTGGGTCCCGAGTGGAACGTGAGGCGGATCCGTGAGCAGTATGTTAAGTGTGCTGCCGTAAGGGCCAGGGACTTTTGAAAAGAAAATGGTAGCAAGCAATGCTGCTGCAACTATGCCTGTTGTCACAAAGCCGAATTTGGGTAATTGGTCCCTCAGCGATTTGCCTATGACAAAGCCATCCGGGCCGATGCCCTTGTTCTGGCTCTGTCCGAGGGTGTAGTATTTCTCGTTCTTGAAATGCGAATTGTCAACTTCGGATATGAGGCCCATCCCCTTGAGTTCCTTCAGGTGCTGGCTCACTGTGGCAGGGGAGAGTTCAAGGGCCGGATAAAGGTCAACAAGCCTCTTGTTGCCGCCCCTGAGCAGCTCCAATATCCTGTTCTTTGTCTCCGAAGTTCTGCCCATTATATCATCAAAATACGTGTCTAAATATTATAATCCGCAGTTTAAATATCCTACCAAACATTTTGGTTTTGCTTAGGTTTCGATTTGGTTATGGAAGGCATCTTGCTGAAATGCCTTTATGCCAGATGTGCTTCCCGTCAAACCGATATTTATAAAGAGATGCATCTCCTCTTTAAGATCAGATGATTGGTTGGCTGCGAAAAAGAGGGTTTTGATACTTGGTGCAGCCGGAAGGGATTTCCATAACTTCAATATGTTGTTCAGGGATAATCCCGAATACAGCGTTGTTGCTTTCACAGCGAATCAAATACCGTACATATCCGACAGGACATATCCGCCGGAGCTCTCGGGAGCGCTTTACAAGAAAGGCATACGCATTTATGATGAATCGGAGCTCACGGAGCTGATAGAGAAACTGAATGTGGATATTTGCATAATGGCGTACAGCGACCTCCCGTATGCCGACGTCATGGAGAAGGCAAGCATATGCAACGCCGCAGGCGCCGATTTCTGGATCCTCTCCCCGGTGCACACGATGATCAAGTCAAGTAAGCCCCTGATAGCCGTCTGCGCAGTCAGGACAGGATGCGGGAAGAGCCAAGTTTCGAGGTACGTTGCGAAGGCCCTGAGGAAAATGGGGAAGCGCGTGGTCGTGATAAGGCATCCGATGCCGTATGGCATACTGAAGGACCAAGCGGTAGAGCGCTTCGAGACCCTTGAAGACCTTGACAGATACAAGACAACAATAGAGGAGAGGGAGGATTACGAGCCGCACATCAGGAACGGGTTCATTGTTTATGCGGGTGTTGACTATGGCAGGATCATAAAGCAGGCTGAAAAAGAAGCGGACATTATAATATGGGACGGAGGAAACAACGACGCCCCGTTCTACAGGCCGGACCTGATGATAACAGTCGCAGATCCTCTCAGAGCCGGCAACGAGCTTAACTACTACCCTGGGGAGACTGTGGCGCGGATGGCCGACATCCTGATAATAAACAAGGTAAATTCCGCAAACAAGAAAGATATCGGGAGAGTTGTAGAAGACCTGAAGAAGATCAATCCGAGCGCCGAGATTGTATTCGCAGATTCTGTGGTCTCTGCGAAAGATGCCGATAGGATAAAAGGCAAGAGGGTCCTTCTGATTGAGGACGGGCCTACCATTACACACGGGAACATGCCATTCGGCGCAGCGACTGTCCTCGCAAAGAAATACAACTGCAAGATAGTGGAAGCTAAACCCTTCGCGGTAGGCGAAATAAAGAAAACATTCGATAAATATCCCAAGTTAAGGTATGAACTCCCAGCAGTAGGCTACAGCAAGAGGGAGATAGAAGACCTCAGGACGACTATAAACAGGGCAAAATCCGATTTCGCCGTTTCGGCGACGCCGACTGACTTGAACCGGTTGATGAAGGTAAACAAGCCCATAATACAGGTGAATTACGAACTGGCGCCGCGAGGCACTAGACTTGACAGTGTTTTAAAGGCTTTTTCCAAATAAGACGCCTTGGCAGAGTTTATGCCTGGCAGGTAAGCACCTTGGCTTTGAACCTCTTAAAGTGTAAGGTCTCTAACTATGCTTTTTCTGCAAATGTAACTAGCCAAATAGGCTTGCCGGAAGACTCTCCTACGCTAACACTAGTTTCTAATACCCTGAAGCCAGCCTTTTGAAGGAATTCTGTTAATTCAGACAGGGTATATCGCGAGAAAAATCTTCTAACTCCTCCATCATCTTCTATCCTTTCACCTTCCCCCTCTCTTACTGAAACTGCTAAAATTCCTCCAGTTTTAAGTATTCGATTAAAGCCTTCGAGAACATTTTCAACTTCTTTCTTTTCGATGTGTAGAAGCGAGGCGAAAGAGATTAGGCCATCAAATTTTGCTACTTCGAATTCTAAGTGTCGCATATCCATTAATCTAAAGTCACCTTCCGGCACAAGCCGTTTGCCTTCCTTCAGCATTTCTTCGGAAAAATCTATGCTGATGACAGCACACCCCAAAGCCAAAAGTTGTTTAGTGTGCTTTCCAGGTCCACAGCCAACGTCCAATATGCTTTTCCCTGTGCGTAATAAGCCCACAAACCTTTGAATTT
>DAHVAM010000029.1 GCA_027314605.1 Microcaldota archaeon | reverse complement strand
GCTTTATCCGAAGGAATGTAGTTCCCGTTACTGCATTCGGCGTGGGTGCAATAGGGGTAGGCATTCTGGCAGCGACGGGCTTAGATTTAATTGAAAATGGCCTCTTGCATGATGTCGGCCTGGTAGCCGCCGTTGCAGGCTTGTCAGTAGGTATAAATACTTCAATCATGTCTCTGCGGAGAAAGGATTAGTAAACAGAAGAGTTAAGGATAAAAGAGTGAAAAGGTATCTTTCTTTCTCGGCGTCAACTTATTCGTCTATGGCCGAAGAGCCTCTAAGCTGTGAATACAAAATGTCCTTCCTGTATATAATCCCTGAAAGAAGTCGGGGAGTCCGAGATTTGAACTCGGGTCGCAGCCTCCCGAAGGCTGAAGCCTACCAAGCTAGCAGAACTCCCCTTATTATAGGACAAGCGCTCCATCCTTTGTTACCAGGACGTCATCCTCTATTCTTACGCCGCCAAAGCCATTTATGTATATGCCCGGCTCGACAGTTATCACCATATCCTTCTTGATTACAGTTTCTTCGCGAGGCGAAAATCCTGGGCCATCGTGAACCTCGAGCCCCAACGAATGGCCAAGCGAGTGTATGAAGGTGCCTTTGTACTTGCCATCCTTGAAGCCTTCTATGTAGTCCCTTGCCGCCTTGTCGATCTCCTTTCCCTTTACGCCTGGCCTGATGGCCTTTATCGCCCTTACCTGCGCATCCTTGACCACCTTCATCATCTCATCCATCTCCTTGTAGTCCTTCAGCGTTGCTTTCTCCCTGCCAAAGACGAAGGTTCGGGTCATGTCGGATGCATAATTGTCTACAAGGCAGCCAGCGTCGATAAGCACGAAATCGCCGTACTTCAGCTTCGTATCGTCAGGAAAATGATGCGGCAGCGCCGCGTCCTTGCCGAAGCAGACAATCGTCCTGAAGGAAGGCCCCTGCGATCCCATGGACGAGCAGAGGTTGTCGAACTTCGCCGCGAGCTGATGCTCAGTCATGCCTTCCTTGAACTCCTTCTGTATGAGCATGAGCGCCCACTTTGTTATGCTCGCCGCCTTCCTTATCCGGGCCACCTCATCGGCATCCTTCACAAGCCTCGCCTTGAGAAAGGCTTCTGAGACATCCTCTATCTTGCCTGGTTTGTGCTTCTCAATAGACTTGTATATCTGGTAAGGCAGGAATGCGCCGTTTATGCCTACCACGCTTCCTTCTATCTCCTCCTTGATCATCTTCACGAAGCTGCTCCTGTTCTCTATCTTGATGATATCCAGCCCTTTTGCATCCTGTTCCACAGCTGTCTCGTATTCTAGCGCCGAAGTGAAGAGCTTTGCGCCTTTTTCATCCATGACAAGATAGCTGTACTCGAACAATCCGCTGGTGAAACCCGTTATGTAGAGAAAATTCGGGTCCTGTATGCCGGTGTTGACTATGACTATCTTCTCTACGCCGGCAGCGTTCTTGAACACCTTTCCTATCCTTTCCTTGAGGTTATGCGCCATAGTGTACACGCAGGTTTTGCATCCGTTTAAATGCAGGTACAAAATATATATTAGGTGCTAAGATGGAAGACGGGAAGAAGGGCGCTGAGCCTTCCCAGCCCCTTCCCCGATGCGCCTGCAGCGCGCGCTCTTTCCGAGCAATCCCAAGACAGGCTTCCTGCCCGCGCTTGCCGCAAATGGGTAAAATCCGACACCTGTCGATAGGAAAGGCTAAATACTATATAAAGCTTTAAATATCAAAAATCACCAATAATTGCATATGGCAATCATGGAAAAGGTAAATGGGAAGGCTGCAGCTGTGGGCATGGGTATAGTAATCGCGCTAATGCCGTTGCAGAGGAGCCACGCTGACACTGTTCAGGATAAGCCTGCCATGCAAAACCCTTCGCCTACCATAACTGGCAACAAGGGCGCTGTATGCGGCACTAACATCTATGCGGACAAGGGAAGCACTGTCACGGTGAACTGTTTCCCGGAAAAGAGCGCAAAAGCGCATCCCGCCAAGCACAAGGCGCAGGTCCACAAGTCAGCACTGCCCAATGTCGACTGCAGAACCTATGTCCAGAATGCAACTGACTCGACGTACAAAGACAAGAAGGGCGTTGAAAGGTACAGGGTTATATTCAACGGGCATGCGATTGATACCGGCGTGACAGTAACGAGCGCTGCTTTTCTCGAGGCGAACAGGGAAGCATGGCTGAAGGACCGCAACATAAGGAGAACAGGCGGAACAGAGGGCTGCCTTCCTGGCAGGCATGAGGCTCATGCCGAGCATCTTCCTCCGCCGCTTGTCCAAGCATCCGCACCTCCAATGACTGGAATTCCATTCGACCAACTGCCTCTGCAGGCGCTCCTGCCTCCAGGAGGCCTTTCTCACGGCCCCATGGCATACATGCCATACGGCAACCCTATCATATTCATTCTTCCTACCGGAGGGCTGATTGGGGTTGTCTGGGTAAGCCGCCTCCCGTTCGCTTTCGACACCGGCTTCTACGGCCCTCAGAACTATTATAATGCGATAAACAGGGTAAATGCCTTCATAATGGCCAACGGCGCCGACATGCGCCACTTCCAGCCAGGCATGGTCATCCCGATTCAGAGGCAATGAAATGAAATTGATTAGGCAAATAGACAACAAAACAATTGTTTCAGAGCCAAAGATGGCTGCCCATGATCAGAAAGAGAACGTGTTCGCCGGAGCGCTGAGAACCGGCGCCGCGAAGACGTCTGACCAGCCAGGAGCCTTCAAGGCAATAGTCCGGAGCGCGCTCAAGCAGCCAAGGGCGGCACTGATCGCCGGCGCCCTTGCGCTCTCGTCATGTGCAGTCTATCCTACATACCCTGGATACATGGCACCGGGCTACATGGTACCTGGCTACGTCGCGCCAGGATACATGGCACCTGGTTTTGCCTATCCCTATGCATTTGGTCCTGGATACGGCTTCTGGGGCAGAGGATGGGGAGGCTGGGGCGGAGGTTGGGGTGGAGGCTGGGGCAGAGGATGGGGCGGCGGCTGGGGCAGACGCTGATAAGACTGCTGCAAAGGAAGCAGGCAAACGCCCCGTCGGCCATCGAAGCGACAAAAGCAACCCTAAGTCCATAGAGCCTATGGGCTAACCCGGCCTTCAGGCGAATTGCACAACAGGAAACATGCCTGCAAGCCTGGCCATTAGAACAAAAGCAGAAGAAGCGCAGATGGCCATATGTGTTATTACTCACTTTTCAACGCGCCCTCTTCTGTGAGCAGCATCAATTTTGTCCTGCTTCCCCCTTTTCCCGAATAATTCCCTATCTTTCCATTGCTTCTTATGACCCTGTGGCAAGGGATCCTTGGCGCAAGCGGATTCTTGCCGAGAGCAGTCCCGACAGCCCTGTAGGCTCTGGGATTTCCCATCTTCTCTGCGACCTCCCCATAGGTCATCACCTTCCCTCTTTCTATTCCTGCAGTGACTACAAGTACTTCCTTCTGAAAACCAGTGAGGTCGCAGCCTTCAAGCATCTTCAAGACTTCCCTTCTTGAAAACGTCATGCTATCAGTCCTTTATCGATTCCAACAGGCTGAGTATGTTCCAGATCACTGTCCTTGCGTAAGGGGGCAAATTGATGTCGTTGCTTACCTCGTCGATCTTGTAGGTTGCGTTGGATGCCTTGATTGAGTAGCTCTCCTGCTGCTCGAGAGCCTTTCTTGCCTCGTCAAGTGCTGTCTTGACATTCCTCGGCACGCTGTTGTCGTTAAGCAGCATCTCTATCTGTTGCTTTATCTGCGCAATCGTTTCGTCGTGTTTCTTGTCGTCTTCTGCCATCTAATGCACCTAAATTCGGGCCCGGCGGGAGTCTCAAAATTCCGAAGAATTTATTTGAACCCGCGACCATCAGATTAGAAGTCTGCCGCTCTATCCAAGCTGAGCTACGGGCCCTTGAGAACTATATGTAGAAGTATTCTTTAATAGTTTTGGTTATCCGCTCTCCGGCTTCAACGGATGAGATCCCCTTAAGCCAGGCTATCTTCTCTATAACTCCAATTACATCTGCGGGACTCCTTCCAACTACAGGAGAATCGGTCTCCGCGACTATACTGTTTAGGTCTAACGCCTTTATAACCCTTTTCCTGCGACTAGATTCTATCGGCGGAATTGAGACCAGCCATCCCTCTTTCTCCACCTCCTTGGCCTCCGCCTCAGCGCCCTCGAAGTAATGGAAGATGACTCTGTCCATCTCGCTGTCCTTTAAAATCTGCATGACCTCCTTCAAGGCCTTCCTTGCGTGCACGACTACAGGAAGTTCCATCGCCTTCGCAATCTCCAGCTGCTTCTGGAACGCCTCCTTCTGCTTCTCCATCGGCGCCTTCTCCAACACCGTGTTGTCCAGGCCTATCTCCCCTATGCCTACTATGTTCCTGTTCATCTTGATGATCTCAGCAAGCCCATCTATGTGCCCTGACTCGTGAGATGAAAAATCCGGGCTTATTCCCACCACCCCATACACGCCGTTCTTCGCCAACTGCAATGTCTTCATGTTGCTTGCCCCGTCACTTCCGGCAGTGACGATTATCCCGACGCCAGCTCTCCTGGCCTCCTCCACGGCCTCGGAAGGGTTGGGGAACAGGTCAAGGTGGCAATGCGCATCGGCAAGGGCTACAGATTCGTCCATTTTAAGGAGCCTTGCAGATATCTGCGACGTGCTTTCCAAAAAACAACCTAATTCCTAGATAACATTTATATTCGTTAATATATAAAAAGATGAAACACCAAGGGAATAGGACTATCTCCATGCCGACACGAAACATCCGGAGCAAGGACGCGGCGCTGCAAAGCCTGAGGAACCTAACATACATCGCCATAGCGTTGGCGATAATCGCAATCGCGATGTCAGGGTACTCCCTTATGAAGGCTGGGAAGCCTGTCTATCTCAACAGGACTGTCTACGTGAACGGCACGAAGACTGCCAATACAATTGCATCGTATGTGAAATACAACATCACAAGCAGCCTGATAACACCGCAATACTACCTTCCAAAAGACCCTCCCATAACGAATGCGACAAATGCGACCTTCGGCTCCACTCTGGCCGGGCTGAACACCCAGCTTAACGCAAGCCAGCTCAGCATCATAAACAACGCATCGCTCTCCAACTACGAGAAGGCAGGCATGATGTACCTGAATGGAAGCTTCGGCACCCTGGTGGACGGGAATGCCAACAACGTGCCGCAGTTCGTGGTCAACGGCAAGCCCTCAGTCATCTACTTCGGCTCGATAACATGCGTATTCTGCGGGGAGAACAGGTGGGCGATGGCCCTCGCTTTGTCCAGGTTCGGCAACTTCTCGACGCTCTTCTTCGGATACAGCTCCATTGGGGACCACGACGTGCCTACCATCTACTGGGCGCCGGCGCAGTACAACGAGTCAGGCGACGATCTCGGCTCCTTCTACAACAGCAGGTACATAAACTTCATAGCGATAGAGGACACGGATCCTATAACCGGAGGATTCAACCTTAACTCATTCCCTCAGATAAGGAGCAGGATAAACTACACAGTCAACCTCGCATACGAGGATGCCATATCGTACATACTGAACCTAAGCAACGTGCCGAAGACCGCCTTCCAGGGCACGCCCTACACGATCTGGGGCGCCAGCCAGATGAACGGCGCCGACTCGATAGACTTCGGCAACACGACAGGCGCGCAGCTGGGCATAACCACCATGACACACCAACAGATACTCAACGAGATCGCCAATCCCTCCAACCAGTTCGGATGGCTCGAATATGCAGGCGCTGACATATACATAGCGATGACCTGCGCCTCGATCAACAACTCTGCTCCCGTGTGCTCCCTGCCGGCGATACGGGGCATAGAGAAGCAGAACGGGTATTGAAGTGCAGAGCGAAAACAAGGCAAGGCCAGGCAGACTCAGGATACTCAAGGATATCTTCACCTCGCCGGCGTTCATCGCGCTGTTCATCGTGTTCGCCATCCTCTACTACTTCTTCATCAGGTACATAATAACGATAAGCAGCAGGGGCATCTTCCTGATATCCGTGCCAAGCTATCTGCTCTACCTCCTGTCTGCCACGTCGGCCGTCCTTCTGGCGGCAAGCGCATACGAGCTGCGCCTCTCGTTCAGGTACCGCGCCCTCGCGCTGGAAGACGGCGCAGCGAGCGTGATAACGACATTCGCCGGCAGCCTCGTCACAAGCTGCGGCTGCAGCGCCCCCCTCCTTGCAACCATTCTCTACGGCCTCGGCGCCAACGTAATTGGCGTCAGCAGCGCGATAACATTCATAGCTGTAAACGAGGTCTGGCTTCTCGGCGCAGTTGTCATAATCAATCTGGCGCTCGCGTACTACTCACTTGGAAAGATTTCAAGGGGATGCGCCATCAGGAAGGGAAAGGTCGTCGCAAGCCCCATGAAAGACTGACGTCGCAGAGTTCAGGAAGCGTAAAAATCTGCCCCGCACGCAGGCGTCAGTTTGGCAAAAATCGATGGATTTATAAATCTCCGAAGTATTTCCAAATACTTGGCGAAATCCGGCAAATGGAAATCCTTTATATAGGTGCTACCCAATACACTATGGGGTTTCGTATCCACTACCTGTAGTGGTTTTCGATTCTTTGTGTGCTATATATTGTGGTTGGTTGCATGGCGTGGGACAAATTTTCAAATGTGAAAAAAAGAGACGGGACGATAGCGGAGTTCAGGCCTGAGAAGATCGCCGACGCGATAAAGAAGGCAGTCCTGGCGACAAGGGGAAACTCCAACAGCGTAGACATAAACGCACTCACCGAGCACGTGCTAAAGGGAATAGAGGTACAGTACCAGGGATACAAGACTCCTGACGTGGAGGGCGTACAGAACATGGTCGAGCGCACGCTCATGGAGTTCGGGCTTTTCGATGTAGCGAAGGCCTACATACTCTACAGGGAGAGACACCGTGAGATAAGGGAGCAGAAGCAGAAGGAGATACTCAGGGACATCGAGTCGGGAAAGATCGCAGTTACAAAGAGGGACGGGAGCAAGGAGACGTTCAATCAATCAAAACTGAGGACATACATAGCGAGGGCATGCGAGGGCTTTGAGGGAGTGGTGGACATAGACGGGCTCGTGAGGCAGTGCGAGCTGGGAATATACGACGGCATAAAGACCGCTGAAATAGCAAAGCTGGCTGTCATGTCATCAAAGGCGCTGATAGAGAGGGATCCTACGGCATTTGAGGCCATAACAACGAGGCTCTTCCTTTCCTCACTGTACAAGGAATCATTGGTGGCCGGATTCTCAAAGGACATCCGGGAAGCCTATTCAAAGTCATTCGTTGTGATGATAAAAAGGGGAGTGGAACAGGGCTTCCTCACAAAGGAGATGCTGGATTTCGACCTGGAGAAGCTCTCGAGGGCGCTTATATTCGACAGGGATATCCTAATGAATTCGAGAGGCATACAGACGCTGTACGACAGATACTTCATAAAGGACAAGGCAACAGGCCTTCCGGCGGAGACGCCGCAATTCTTCTGGATGCGGGTTGCCATGGGGCTTGCGATAAACGAGAAGGTGGGAGAGAAGGAATCGAGGGTCATGCAGTCCTACGAGATCCTCTCGTCGATGAGGTTTGTAGCATCAACACCCACGCTTTTCCATTCGGGGACAACCCATCCGCAGCTCAGCTCCTGCTACCTTACCACCGTAGACGACGACCTCACGCATATCTTCAAGTGCATAAGCGACAACGCGCAGCTCTCCAAATGGTCCGGAGGCCTCGGCAATGACTGGTCAAACATCAGGGCCACAGGCTCGCTTATCAAGAGCACCAACGTGGAAAGCCAGGGAGTTATACCATTCCTCAAGATCGCCAACGATACGACAGTTGCGATAAACAGAAGCGGAAAGAGAAGGGGGGCGACATGCGCATACCTGGAGACGTGGCACATGGACGTAGAGGACTTCCTCGACCTCAGAAAGAGCACCGGGGACGAAAGGAGAAGAACACACGACATGGACACCGCAAATTGGATACCAGACCTCTTCATGAAGAGGGTCATAAACGACGAGAACTGGACTCTCTTCTCCCCCGAAGAGGTACCTGAGCTTCACCAGACATACGGGAGGAAGTTCGAGGAGAAGTATGCCGAGTACGAGAAGAAGGCAGCCGAGGGCAAGATAGCGCTCTTCAAGGTAGTCAGGGCCCAGCAGCTCTGGAGAAAGATGATAACCTCCCTGTTCGAGACAGGACACCCTTGGATGGTCTTCAAGGATCCTGCCAACGTAAGGTCCCCTCAGGACCACGCCGGAGTCGTACACAGCTCCAACCTCTGCACCGAGATAACGCTCAACACGTCCAATGACGAGACTGCAGTATGCAACCTCGGCTCGATCAACCTCGCAAGCCACATAGCCAACGGCAAACTAGACGAGGCGCTGCTCAAGGAGACCGTGGCGATTGCGATGCGCATGCTCGACAACGTCATAGACATAAACTACTACCCTACCATAGAGGCGAAGAACTCGAACATGAAACACAGGCCTGTGGGACTGGGAATGATGGGATACCAGGATGCCCTCTACATGCTTGGTCTGAATTTCGATACTGAAGAGGCGCTCGAGTTTGCCGACTACAGCATGGAGATCATCGCCTATTGCGCGATACTCGCCTCCGCTGAACTTGCAAAGGAGCGCGGGCCTTATGAGACCTTCAAGGGCTCCAAGTGGGACCGCGGAATACTGCCGCTGGACTCGCTTGACCTTCTCGAACAGGAGAGGGGAATGAAGATAGAGATACCCAGGACGTCCAGGATGGATTGGTCTGCAGTCAGAAACGCTATAAAACAATACGGCATGAGGAACTCAAACACAATGGCCATCGCGCCAACAGCGACGATATCCAACATAGCGGGCTGCTATCCCTCGATTGAGCCTATCTACAAGAACATATATGTAAAGTCGAACATGAGCGGCGAGTTCACAGTTGTCAACAAGTTTCTCGTCGAGGACCTCAAGGCCAACGAGCTCTGGAGCAAGACACTGCTTGAGAAGATAAAGGAAAACGACGGCAACCTGCAGCACATAGAGTCGATTCCAAAGAAGACGAAGGACAAGTACAAGGAGGCATTCGACATAGATCCCGAATGGATGATCGCCGCTGCAGGAAGGCGAGCGAAGTGGATAGACCAGAGCCAGTCCCTTAACATATTCACTGCCACAAGCTCCGGAAAGAGGCTGTCGGAGATATATGTATACGCGTGGAAGATGGGCCTCAAGTCCACCTATTACCTCAGGACGATCGCAGCCTCGACAATAGAGAAGAGCACACTCGAGATAACAAACAGGACAGCAAAGATAAAAATAGAAACAGGCGAGGAAGGCATGGCAAAGCAGGAGGCGTCCGAGACGGATAGAATAGGGATGAGCGAGATGGTGGTAGGCCAGGGAAGCTCAGCGCAGGTCCAGATAGCCAGGGAGCAGGAGGCTCT
>DAHVAM010000028.1 GCA_027314605.1 Microcaldota archaeon | reverse complement strand
TCGCTCGTAGAGCACGTATAATGGCGCAGTGGCTGCGATGAGGTTCCTTCCTGCAGCGGCTCTTTCCCTGCCCGACGGACTGCGCGTGGAAATCCTTGCATAATCACGCGTCCTCTAGGCCAAGCGGCGTCAGCCGCACGTCTATCGTTTACTTTAGTATAAGATTATATATTTAACTATCTATTCATATATTAGAATAGAGATAAGATGAATGTAATCTTGGGCTTCCTCCTTGCGGTTGCGGAAGTTAGCGCCTTGCTTTCAAGCATATTCATGAGCTGGCTCGTGATCTTCGGAGGAAAGGGAGAGTACGTATTGCCAAACCGCGTCCTGGGCTTCCTCGTGCTCTTCCTTGTCTCCCTTATGCTCCATAGGATGGTCGCATGGATTTTGTGAACAACGGGCTGTACAGGCAGAGCCGCCACGGCTGTCTCATAAGATATGCGTCAGTTGCCCTGAGCGTAGAGTCGACGCTCGCGCTCGTTGCAGTATTTTTGCTGGGATACGGCATGCCGTATCTCCTCTTTACGGCGCCTGCCGCCTTGGCAGTCGCCTTGTTTGCTTCAGGCAGGATGGCCGAAGGCAGCGGGAGCAGGCTTGCCTTGCTTACAGCCCTGAACTGTGCCATACCCCTCCTCCTCTGGCTTGGTAGATGACCATGGGCCCGAATATCTTCAAGATAGCCTCCCTTCCCGAAATGCTCAACAGGAGGCTTCTCCTCGACGCCATGCTTGGCTCCCAGTTCATGGTGTACCATGAGCTCAGGACAGGCTCTGCTTTCATGATAATGGAGGGGGATGGGACTGCTGAGAGGCTCCAGTCCGCAGTCCTGGGAATGGGTCTGGAGCGACAGGAGCGCAAGTTTCTCGATTTTCGCAGCATTAGATACATGGTGGCATTCGACCATAGGCCTTCCGATGCAGAGGCTCTTCCGCCTTTGTGGGATATCCATACCATACTCTCGGGGTCTGATTCCTCGTTGGTAATCTCATTTGTTCCTGTAGACAGGAGTTATGTCAAGAGAGTCAAAAGGAGGATAGAGGAGCTGGTCAGCAGGAAGGAGATAAGGATGACGAGGAATTTCGGCGCCAGGCACTCGGAGGAGGCGTCGGGCTCGATACAAAGCGAGCTGTATTACGATTCTGACGAGAGGAAGGCCCATCTCGCTATGCTGGAGACATTGAATGAGGCTATGCTGAGCAACGGCGCGTCATACAAGGTGAGCATGATTTTGGTGGGAAAGGACGTGGATGCGCTCCGGAACTATCTCAGATCCAAGATGCTCGTATTGGAGGAAGCTGGACTGGAGGCCGGGAGCCTCTTTGAGCTCTGGGAAAAGTCAAGGTCAAGGGACGCGCTTCCCGTCTCCATCTCAAATGCCTCAATGCTGCTCAGCTTCCCCGATGCGATAAGAAAATCAAAGATAATACCCACGTCAATCGAGTCGCAGCGCAGCGAAGGGATATGCCTTGGCCTCTATGTCGATGGGTCTGCGCATGACACGGGCCGGAAGGTCCTGATAGAGGCGTCGACGCTGAATCTGGGCACATTGGTAACAGGGCTTCCGGGCTCAGGCAAGACGTTCGCCGCGATGAGCATCATAAAGCAGGCAAAGGAAGGGAGGGATTGCAGCGTTGTTGCGATATCCCCGACAGAGGAATGGTCTGCCTTCGGGGAGGATATCGGAATAAAAGTGATAAGGCTATACGAGGAGGACTTCCGCATCAACTTCTTCAGGTGCTATGACAGCGATAACAAGGAGAGGTTCTACGAGAACCTGGCGATGCTGGTGGCGCACGCGTCGAACGCAGGGCCTTACAAGAACTCCATGGAGAAGTGCCTGCTCTCTGCCTTCAACAAGATATATGCCAGGACATTGGATCCCGACCCAGTTGATCTTTACGGGCAGATAGAGGAGGCTGTCATAGAAAACCATGGGAAGAGGAGCAATGCCGGGGTGAAGTACAGCAAGCATGGCGAGAACATACGCGCCGCGCTCGAGAATCTGAGGCTCATGCTGCTCAAGCCCCAGTTCGCATACCAGGGAGGCATGGACATTATGGAGTTGCTTGGCAGGGGAATCGTCTTCGACCTCTCGGGGGTCAGCAACAACATGAAGCCGTTCTTCTACGCGCTGATCCTCAATCAGGTTTACGCGTTCACTGACAGGATGGATTCCGAAGGCGACAGGAGGCTGAGGATGCTCCTCTGCCTCGAGGAGGCGCAGCTGATCTTCGACGACGTGGAGCAGTCCACAGCGACGCTGGACCTCAGGCAGAGGATACAGGACTTCAGGAAGAAGGGGATAGGCATCATGCTGATAACCCACAGCGTGACAGACATAAACCTCAGGATAAGGAGGCTCTGCCAGACAAAGATGTACTTCAGGCAGAGCGCTGACTCTGTCAATTACGCAGCAAGCGACCTGATATTCGAGGGCAGGCTGATGGAAGACCTCTCGGACAGGCTGAAGACGCTGGACCACAGGGTCTGCGTCGCCAATTACATGGAGGCCAGGAACAATGTCAAGAGCCCAGCGAGCTCTGTCTTCCTGAAGATTTCCGAATACGGCCTGCCTAGGCCGGCGAAGAGGATTTCCATGAGAGAGACGCAAACGACTATTACAAGAATAAAGATCATGGCCCGCGACGGTTCGCCGCTTCCGGGCAGGCGCGCGGAGGTGCGCTATGTCGGCGAGCGGGTTTATCAGGGGAGAACAGACGCCAATGGCGATTTGCTCATAGAGAGTTTGCTTAAGGACAAGAAGTACGTCTTGATCATCTTCGGAGAGAAGAAAAGGGATACGGAAAGGCAGGAATTTCTAGGCTGCCATGATTCCCTGATAAGGTTGGACTGAATCAGACGTGACATCCCACACGGCTGGAGGCCGCGGGAGGATGCCGCCAGTTTAACCGCAGCGCGGCAAAACAGCGATGCTAAATAGTTTTATTGCACTAGTCTTCTGATGGAAACGGCAAAGCTTGGCGACAGCCTCTTCAGGGCGTATGACGTCAGGGGAATATACCCGAAGGATCTTGACGAGTCTACAGCGGTTGCAGTAGGCGCCGCGTTTGGCGAGTACATCGGAAAGGGGAAGAAGATAGCAGTATGCAGGGACGTGAGGACCAGCGGGGAGAGCCTTGAGAAGGCTGTGCTGAGAGGCCTCTCCAGTTATGGCCTTGAGATGATAGACATAGGCATAGCGCCTACGCCGATGGTGCACTTTGCAGTTAGCCATTACAATCTTGATGGGGGCATAATGGTGACAGCCAGCCACAATCCGGCAGAATGGAATGGCTTCAAGTTCTACGGCAGGGGCAGCGAGACAATAGGACTGGAGAACGGCCTTGCGGAGATAAGGGAGAGCGCAAGGCAGGGGCGCGCTGTGCTTGAGAAGAGAATAGATATCATTGACAGGAGCAGGGAAACCCTGATGGACTATGAGCAGTTCCTGCTTGGCAAGGTTAACATAAGGAAGGGGCTGAGGGTAGGCATAGACCCTGGCAACGGCTCCTACGCAGGCATAGCCAGGGAGACATTGGAGAAGGCAGGAGCCGAGGTCTTTGCGATAAACGACAGCCAGGATGGCACCTTTCCGGGAAGGAGCCCCGAGCCGAAGGAGGAGACTCTCTCAGGACTCAGAGAGCTGGTAACTGGGGAGAAGCTTGATCTGGGGATAGCGTTTGATGCAGATGGAGACAGGGGCATATTCGTGGACAGCAAGGGAAGGGTGCTGAGGGGAGACCTTGCGCTCGCTCTCTTCGCGAAGAATATAATCAAGAAGGGGGAGAAGCTTGCCTTTGACGTGAGCTGCTCTGACCTTGTCGGCGAGGAGCTGAGGAAGAGCGGGGGCATTCCAGTAGTGACAAGGGTAGGAAGGGCGTTCGTTCCCAAGGCCATGAGGGAGAGCGGGGCGATAATGGGAGGCGAGCTCTCCGGACATACCTACTTCGCAGAGGCTTACTGCGCTGACGATCCCCTCCTCGCGGGGTTGGCGATGATGGGGCTTATATCTCAGAGGGAGAAGGCGCTTGCCGGGCTGGTCGATGAGCTTCCGCATTATGAGACCGTTGCGCTGGAGTTGAAGGTAGACGACAGCATAAAGTTCAAGGTAATCGAGTTCCTTGCCGTGAAGCTGGCGGAGGGCAACGAGGTCATAACGATTGACGGGGTTAAGGTGAGGATGAGGGGCGGATGGTTCATACTGAGGGCGTCGAATACCGGGCCTGCGATACGCCTTGTCGCTGAGGCGAGGGACAGGAAGGATCTTGACAGCATCGTTAATTATGCGAAGACAGAGTTCGATGCTGCGTGCGGCAGGATGACGGCCTGAGACATTCTTCCCTTTTCCAGACGTCAAAACCTAGCAAAAACCTATGAATCCGGAAAGCCCTTTATACCCGCTTATCCATAGGCTTACTGTGGACGCATGGGAAAGGCGCTTGAAACAAAGAAGAGAATCCTTGACTTGCTCAAGAAAAAGAACATGACAACGACAGAACTCAGCAGGGAGCTGGGGTTGTCAGCGGCGACGGTAAGCCAGCACCTCGATGAATTGGGGGAGATGGGGGCCGTCGAGAAGGTGAATAACGAATTCTTCAAGAAGCTCAAATACTACAGAGCCACAGATAACGTCTCGCCAGGGATGAACAATATGGGAATGATGGCGAAGTACGCCGTTACAGCGATAGTGGCAATAGTCGCAATCTCCGGGATATACCTGTATTACCTCGGGCAGCACAGCAGGCAGAGTTTTCCTGCTGCGCCGGAGGTCAGCGCCGGAAACGCCACGGGCAATGCCACAAATGTGCCAGGCAACAGCGGGCCGGCGGCCATAGCAAGCCCAGGGGCAGGCTTTGCATGCCCATTGCTCTCATACAGGCTTAATGGCACAGTCTCGGGTTATGCAGGATTCTCGCTTTACAAGCTGAATGCTAGCCAGGGCGTGGTCAACGATTATGTGATGGGAAACGACTCGAATGGAACGCTTCGCATAAGCGAGTTCGTGAGCCAGGTGCTCAACCAGAATAACCCATTGCTCACAATGAACAGGAGCCACTACGCTGTGCTGACGCAGGTAGGCTCCGGCTTCAACACGACGGCGCCTGGAATCAGTGTGACCCTCTCTCCGGCGCGCTACGACGCGATAAATAATACAACTATAAACCTGACAGTCGTATTGAACACGGCGAATGCAAAGTACGGCACCTACTGGCTCAGGATAGACGGGCCTTGCGGAGGGGGAGTTCCTCCTGCGCTTGTCACTGTTGGGAGAGGGCCTTACAGCGGCGCCGTCACTGCGGACGTGGTGCCTTACGGATGATATTTGGATGATCTTATGAAAAACGAAGGACTCTTGTATGTCTTGATCGCGCTTGTGGCTATCGTATTGATACTTCAGGCAGCTGCGTTCTTAGGCAGCGGCCCGAGGGCCGCTGCGCCGGCAGCCAAGATGTCGCACCTCTCGATAACAGCGACAGGGAATGCGAAAGGAACGCCGGGCCAGGCAACCCTGCAGATATCTCTTGAAGGAAAGGGAGGCACAGCGTATGCTGCCACCTCTAACCTTACAACATCTCTGAACCAGGCGAACTCGACCCTGCTGAGGTACGTAAACAACAATGTCAGCCTGATACAGACCAATTACTACAACCTCTACAACCAGAGCAACTACTATTACACATCGTACAACGGCTACGTCGCCATGGAGAGCCTGACTGTGACAATACCGAATGTTGCCAATGTTAGCGCCGCGCTTGGAGCGCTCTCGGCAATAAACGGCACGTCAGTCAATGGCGTATCTGCGCAGTTCGCCGGCAGCCAGCTCTCGAGCCTGAGGAGAACGGCGCTAAGCAATGCGCTGAGCAATGCAACAGCACAGGCAAAGGCGCTCCTGCCCAACCAGACGCTTACAGTGAGCAACATAACAGTTAATTACTACAGTCCGATAATACTGCCGCTGGTCTCAGGAGTGGTCGCAGGCGCGAGCAACACCAAGCCCAATCCCAGCTACTTCACAGGGATACAGACAGTGACTGAGAGCATAACGGTGACCTTCGCATACAGCAGCGTCTAGAAGGCCTGGCCTAGCCTCTTCTGGTAGAGGAGGTTCTTTAGGAGAGTGCTGTACTTCACCCACGTCTTGAGTGGTATCTCGAGCTTTGTTGCTATGTGGGCAAATGCACTTTGCAGGTCATTGAATTCGAGAGGCTTGCCCCTAAGCGCCTCTCTTACGTGCTCCCTGACATTCCATACGCCGACGGGCATTATGTATCCTGCGTGGACTTCCCTCAGTATTATCACCTTTGCCTGGGACTGCCTCTTCTCCAGAAGCTCGCTGACTGCGAGCCTTGCCGCGTAATAGCAGCCCCCTATCTCGGCGTAGCTCTTCCTGCCCTCGAACGGCTCGTACGATACGCCAATGTCTATCTCCTTGCTGTTCATGTTCCAGGTGGTGTTGGGATACCACGCCTCCATCGATTCGTATTCCCACTGCCCGGGTATCATCATTATGACCCACCTGTTGTCAAGAGCCACCTTCTCGTAGATCTTGATGCCGTCAAGCGTTGCCATCTCCTTTATCGATTTGAGCTTGTGCCTCGACAAGGTATCGTCTGTCGCAGTGATGCTCCATCTTGTAGGCACGAACTTTCTCGCCTTGCTCCTTCCCAATAGTCCTGCGGCAAGGGCCTTCTGTATCTTTGATACCAGTACTCCCTTGTCGTAGAGCTCGATTATGGCGTTTGTAGCGCTCTGCGAGGTATCAAGATAAGCGTCCTCCACGTGCTGCTCTGCCTTTATGTTTCCAAGGCTCATCCTCTCAAGGGGCGCGCTTGGACCGAACGGCTGGCTGTTCTCGCTGAAGCTCATCTTGAGCGAGGGCCTGTGCTTGAGCGTCATGTCTATGCTGGTGAACTTGTCCGCGAGGGCTATCTCCTTGACGGCCTGCTCGGTCCTGCCCTTGTCAACGTTTGAGACCTTTGTCCTGTACATTCCCCTTACTAGCGAGGACCTCAGCTCCACTATCTCAGGTATGCTCTTCCCAACCCACATCTCCGGCGTCCCCATTATCTCGGTGTCGCCAAGCGTGGGAGGTACCATAGGCCCTATGTAGACATCAGGGTAGCCTATCCTGCCTATGAAGAGGTCAGGCGGCGATGATCCGTAGATCTCGTTCGTCTTTATGAGGTCGATGGTCTTGAACTTGTAGTACTTCTTGAGGAAGAAGGGGTTGCGCATGTTCTCGTAGACCGAGTAGTCCTTCTTGACGGCAAGGTTGTACATGAAAGCCCCATATGCCTTGGGCCGGGAAGGAATTTATAGCTTGAGAAAAGGAGTGTTTATTCCCCATCCCCTTTGTTGCCCATAAGCCTCCGGACGGGCCCTGGCCCGAAGAGCGCATCGCACAGCCTTTCGAAGCAGATGCCATCGCCTTTTGGCTTGCCGTCTTCCCGGGACATGTGCAATTGTTGGCCATTAGTCTTTAATTTACTTTTCTAAACTGCCAATTTGTCTCATTTGAGACAACTAAGGGCATTTTTACACCAAATGCGCCGAATGATTAATATACAAATCATGAGAAATGAATAGGAAGACAATGCAGGGCATAGCCTGCAGGAAGGAGAAGAAATGAAGAAACTCTGGCAGAAAGATTGGGAACTGGAGAAGGCAGTCGAGATATTCGAGACGAAGGGAGACATAGAGCTGGACCAGAAGTTTGCCGAGTTCGACGTGTATTGCACGCTTGCGCACGCCAAGATGCTCAATAAGATAGGGATCCTGGCTGACGAGGAGCTTGAAACAGCGAAGAAAGGCCTCCTCGAAGTCCTGGCCCTTAACAAGGCAGGAAACTTCAAGATGGAGCAGGGAGATGAGGACATCCACACAAAGATCGAGAACTTCATAACCGAGAGATATGGAGAGGTGGGAAAGAAGATACACACCGGACGTTCCCGAAACGATCAAGTGCTGACGGATTTGCGCTTATACACGAAAAGCAGCATGCTGCAGGTATGGAAGGAGGTTATCTCCGCAGCGGAGGCGTTCAATGCCTTCGCAAAGAAGAATGAATTCATACTCATGCCTGGCTACACGCACATGCAGAAGGCAATGCCGTCATCAGTAGGCATGTGGGCTTCTGCTTTCACCGAGGCGTTGCTCGACGACCTTGCAATAATAAAGGCATCATATGCAAACAACAACAAGTCCCCGCTAGGATCGGCTGCTGCCTATGGAGTGCCACTGCCGATAGATCGGGAGTACACCGCGAAACTGCTCGGTTTCGATGCTGTCCAGAAGAATTCGCTCTACTCGCAGAATTCAAGAGGCAAGGTTGAATCGGAAGTCATCTCTGCTTTGATGCCTGTCTTCCTTGACATAAACAGGTTTGCCTCGGATGTCATGATATTCACAACATCTGAATACGGCTTCTTCGATGTCGACAAGAAACTCTGTTCGGGAAGCAGCATAATGCCGCAGAAGAAGAATGTCGACATAGGCGAATTGCTTCGAAGCAAGGCAAACCTGGTGCTGGGATACTACGTCGAGTCGGTAAGCCTTTCAAGCAATCTCCCTTCAGGATACAACAGGGACGTGCAGGACGGGAAGCTGCCACTTTTCCAGACATTGGAGCTTGCGGTCGACACAGTAAGGGCTGCCGTCGTTCTTCTTGGAAGCCTGAAGCCGAACGAGGAAAGGATGAAGAAGGCGATGACACACGAGATCTTTGCCACCCATAATGCCTTGAGGATGACGCTTGAAGGCAAGCCTTTCCGAGATGCATACAAGATTGCGGAGAAGGCGGCGCAGACATGGATTCCGGACAACATAGAAAAAGCGGTCAAATCCTCAGTTCATACTGGAGGAGTAGGAAACCTTGGAATTGATTCCTATGCAGAGCAGATAAAGTTGGAGAAGAAAGCATTCGAGAAGGAGTATGTGTCTTTCAGCGCAGCGATCAAGAATCTTATTAGTGGTTGAATGGCATCTTTGGATAAGGACATATATGAGGATCTGGGATTAAAAGGCAAGACAGTAATAGTCTCCTATTCCGGAGGCCTTGATACAAGCATGTGCGTAGCCTATTTCTCCAGGATCTGCGGAGCAAAGGTCCATGCAGTCTCAGTAGACACCGGAGGCTTCTCCAAGGACAAGAGGGAGGAGATATCCAAGAAAGCGAAGATATACGGAGCAACGGAGCATAAATGGTTGGATGGAAAACAGCGCCTTTTTGACGGCTTTATCAAGTATCTTCTGTTTGGGAATTATCTGAGGGGAGGCGCCTATCCGCTTTCAGCCGGAGTCGAGCGCTATACAATAGCAGAGCTTTCCGCAGAAGAAGCGAAAAAGATTGGCGCAGCCGCGATAATTCATGGAAGCACAGGCGCAGGTAATGACCAGGTAAGGTTTGACATAACTTTTGGCGTCATAGCACCGAAACTGCCGATACTTACTCCAGTAAGGGATTTTGGCTGCTCGAGAGCCGATGAGCTCCAGTTCCTTTCTTCCCATGGACTTCCTGCTGATTTCCAGAAAGGGGAGTACTCAGTAAATGAAGGAATGTGGGGGACGACCATCGGAGGCAAGGAGACCAAGGGTTCCTATGGCATTCCGCCAGACTCGGCTTATCTCAAGACTGTTCCGATATCAAAGGCACCTGACAATGGTGAAGAGATAACAATAGGCTTCAGAAAAGGAATGCCAGTCTCGCTTAATGGCACGGAACTTCCCCCCGTGCAGCTTATAGAGGAGGTGGAGAAGATTGCCGGAA
>DAHVAM010000027.1 GCA_027314605.1 Microcaldota archaeon | reverse complement strand
GAGGGCCGTAGAAAATTACCCCGAGCCCCAGCTTTTTGCCGTATGCCTTCAGCAGTTCGGGCTTCCTTATCGCAAGTATGATGTTCTCGTAGATGAGCTTCTTCTGCTCCTCCATCCCGACTACATCGCGGAACGTCATATTTGACTTGTGGAACCTGACTTTCTTGATCTGGCCTTCCTGTATCTCTGTCTTCTCCCCTGATGGTCCGACTTTGGCCTGCTCGGTGGCAGTCCCCCCGGAGGCTGTCTCTGTGAGCTTTGTCTTTAGCTGCTCAAGCCTCGCCTTCGCCTGCTCGTAGTTTGGATTCCTGCCGAGAGCCTTCTCATACCATTCCTTTGCCCCTTGGTAATCGCGCTGGTATTCCGAGATTATGCCCATGACATATGGCGCATCGTGGCTCTCAGGCTCCATGTCCAGGACCCGCTCCGCGTCCCTGGTGGCATCGATGTAATTGTTCAGTATGGCGTAAGAGAGGGCGCGGTTGAAGTAAGCGCTTGAGTAGTTTGGATCTTCAGCTATGGCTTTCGAGTAGAAGTCTACCGCTTCCTCGAACTTGTTCTCCTCGAATGCCTTTCCTGCCTGCGTATAGAACTCCTTTGCGCGCGGATTCTCTGTTCCGGATGCCTTTGGTTTTTGCTCGGGTTCAGAGGTCTTGCCGCTCTCCGGCTGGTCTGTTGCCATGGTATAATCATGTTTTAGGTTATATTTATATCTTTATGCCCGCTACCGAGGGCAAAACATCATTTTCCCTTCTCCAAACCGTCAAGGAGGAGGTTCAGTTCCCTGTCGACCATGCTGATGTACTTGTTCTCCCTGCTTACGTTCTCCAGTTTGCATGAACTGAACTTCTTCGCCAGCTCTCCCGCCTTGCGGTTAAGCTCTTTCAGGCCTGTCTCCTTCACCTTGTAGACCTTGTTCAGCTGCCTGACGACCAGCTGGCTGTCCGAGAACAGGTTTATTTCCGCATCATATCCAAACTGCTCCGCGGCCCTTTCTAGAGCAGCGATTATCGCCAGGTATTCCGCCTCGTTGTTGGTCTTTATGCCATTGTAGAACGAGTCTTTGACGAGCAGGTTGTTCTCCTCGTCGATTATCATGTAGCCCGAGGCGCTCTTGCCGGGATTGCTCCTTGAGGCGCCGTCTGTGTAGATGTTTGCTATCATGGGATCTGCTACTGCGGCCTTGCGCCTATGATATTTGCGGCGGCAACCATCTTATCGCCTTTCTTGCCTTCGGTGCCTATCGTCCTCAGGGAATCGAGAAGGGCGTCGCGCATCTGCATGAGGCGCTTGTGGTAGGCGCCGTACTTTATGGCGAACTCTGACGGCCGCATGTTAAGCTCATCGCTTACGAACGATACGATTGAGTTGTAGATCCCCTTGGTTATGTCCTTGAGCAGGCGCTCGTCCTCGTCAAGAAGTTTCGATATGTTGTAGTCCTTGATATTTGTGACGTATACCTTGTCTACCGGCCTGCCGATGGCATTCGAGGCCTTGCTGAAGTCTTCGTTCAGGTATCCTAGGGCTCCGTTGATCGTTCCTTTTACCTCCTCGTCTATGTGCTTGCTGAACGAGTTGGCTTCTGCAAAAAGGAGTATATTTAGGTTGTTTGCCTCGGCGATTTCCCTTTCGTCTGCTCCTGAATTTGCCTTTATGCCTTCCAATTTCTCTTTTATATCCTTTGCCTTTTCATTGACAAATGCGACAATTGCCATCTCCTCCAGCCCTTCGGGGTATCCCACAGGTTCTCCGCTGTGACTCTCTATCATCTTTGCCACGTCTTCGTAGCCCGCATTCCTTGCTAGCTTCGCAGCATCCCATCCGTCAACGTCCTTTTTTGATGGATCGGCGCCGCTGTCCAGCAAGAATTTGGCCGCCTCTGACTGGCCGTTTACAGCAGCAAGCATGAGAGGCGTTGAGCCGTCATCGTCTGCCTCATTTATGTCGGATCCCTCTGCGACGCTCCGCTTAAGCATCTCTAAATTGCCTATTACGGACGCATAGAACATGTCTTCGGCAGGTTTGCTGAGCTTTCCCATAAAGGATCGAACGGAATACGGAATTCAGGCTTATATATCTATCCGGAAGCTACTTGAAACCGACATCCCTCAGTTCGCGTATGCTTCCAAAATCCAGCGTCTCCCCTTCGCCGACGCAGTACGCCTCCATCTTGTCTACGTCAAGCATTTTATTGAAGACCGGTGCCATCTTTGATACGTCTTCAGTGTTGACCCCGACTCCCTCGGCAAAATAGTTCATTGCAGGAACGACGATGACCTTTCTCCTGTCCCTCATCTCGCCTACAAGGAAGCACTTCAGCTTCTCCCTGATGCCGAGGCCGTTTAGAAGGGTTATTGCAGGGTGCATATGCCCCATTATGAGCATTGTGCCGTCTTTGCTCCTCGGCAGCTCCTCGCCGTGGAAGAACAGGAAGCCGCCTATCAGAGCTTCCTGCTCGAATACCTCTATTCCAAGCGGCTTCTTGTACTGGTCTATGAAGTTGTCATGGTTACCCTTTATCAGTGTTATCGCCTTGATTTTCAGCTCGTTTCTCAGGAAGGTCACGAATTCATGGAACTCGTTGAATTCCTCAATGTGGACTTTCGAGAATTCGTTCTTTATGTCGCCGTCGACTATTATTCTGTCCGCCTTGGTTTTCTCTACTGCCGCTTTTATCGTCTTTTTGATGTTTCTGAGATTGGCTTTGGGCAGAAATGTTCCCTTGTCTGCCATGACCCCTTCATACCCAAGGTGCAGGTCTGTGCATATGATTGCGTTCAGGCCGCTTGCATACAATACCGGCAGGCCGTCTATGATCTCTATGCCTTTCGCTATCTCCATCTTATCATAGCTTCTTTCCTATCTTTTTCATGACCAGCTGGTGAAGCTCCCTGAGGTGCCTTCTCCTGTCCTTCATCATTATGACGTCAGAGGCGCCTTGCGCTATTATGTTGTGCGAGAAGGGCGACGGAACGTCGGTTTCTATGGCCTTGTACCTTATATCGCCCTTCCTTATGCCCTTTATGACCTCCTTTGTCCTCGGCAGATCCATCACGTCCTCCATTATCTCCCTGTACGTCTCCTTTATTATTGGGAAGTTAGGGCTTATCTCCTCCGCTGCCTTGAGTATGAACTGCGAGTTTATCTGCTGCTTCCTCACGCTTATCTTCTTTCCCTTGTAGTTCCTTAGGATCATGAAGCTCCTTGCTGCGGCGTACCTGAACCTCCTTCTCATCATCTCCGTCCTTCTCACATTCGCCTTCAGTATTCTTTCCGGATCCGAGTCTATGAGTTCCGCCATAAGCGCCTCCATCTCCTTCTTGCCTATGTCTATGTCTTCGGCGGTGGCTATGACGAACCCGTTGTCATTTATGTTTATTGCGACGTCTGCCTGGTACAGGTCGCCCACAAGTATGCCGAGTATTCTTGAGAGCGCGTCGTTTACCCTTCTCCCATAAAGGCTGTGGAATATCATGAGGTTTTTCTCGTTTTCAGGATCGTTTGTCTTCTCTATGAGGATCATCTTGTCGTTTGGAACGATTCCGGTGTAAAGCAGCTGCTCGGCGAAATAGGTGTATGTGGAATTCTTTGCGTTCTCATCCATCGGCATCCCGTCGAGGATCTTCCTCCATTCGGGGACTTTCTTGCTCCTTTTCTTAAAAGCCGTGAGTTTCCTCTTGCCGACTCCAGCATCCTGCAGGGCCTTGGAGAATCTTTTCCTGAAGTCGCCTATCTCCAGAGCGAGCTCGTAGCTCAAAGGCAGCTGTTCGGAATACCATGGAGGAATTGTCGGTATCTGGCCTGGCGCTGGAGTCACGTACGCCTTCATGACTTTCGATGATTCGAACCTGTAGGGCTTGCCGGCGAGTACGAAGACGTCGCCTGGCTTCAGCCTTGAAAGGAACTCCTCCTCGATGCTCCCTATCCACTTGTTGTCCATTGTCATGACGTCTATCGCGACTTCGTCAGGTATAGTGCCTATGTTCAGGAAATAGATGAGCCTCGTAAGCCTCCCCCTCCTTCCGAATGCCTTCTCCTTCTCGTCATACCATATCTTTGCGTAGACCCTCCTGCTTTCGAGGCCCACGTACATTCCCGATAAGTATTCCAGCAGCGCTATGAAGTCCTGCCTCTCAAGCGAGTGATATGGATAGGCCTTCTTTATTGTCAGGAAAGCCTCATCGATGCCCCATTTCTTTACCTGTGACATGCCGACTATGTGCTGCGCGAGGACGTCAAGTGCATTCTTTGGGGCGGTTCCCGAATCGAGGTGCCTCTTTTTCGCAGCGTCAAGCATGACAGAACATTCTATCAGGTCGTCCCTGTTCGTTACTATGACCTCCCCCCTTGCAACATCGTTGAAGCTGTGCCCGCTCCTCCCGATTCGCTGTATTGCCCTCGATACGCTCTTCGGCGAGCCTATCTGTATCACGTTGTCGATCGTGCCTATGTCTATTCCCAGTTCAAGGCTTGTTGAGGAGACCGCGGCCTTCAGGCTTCCCTTCTTGAGCAGCTCCTCGACGCCCAGCCTGACCTCCCTTGAGAGGGATCCGTGGTGGGCTGCGATCGAATCCTCGCCGTAATTGTAGCGTTTCATGAGGTTGTAGACAACCCGCTCGGTGCCGCTTCGTGTGTTCGTGAATATCAGCGTTGTCCTGTTCTTCTTTATTATGCCGTCAAGCGTCGAGTATATTGCGTTCTCTATCGATTCGTCGCTTGCGTTTATGAGGTCTTTCACCGGGCTCATCGCGGTGTAGTCCATCTTCTTGTCCCATGTCGCATCGATTATGTAGCAGTCGCGCTCAGTCTTCTCGTCCTTGTATCCGGCTATGAACCTTGCGCCTTCCTCAAGCGGGTGCATCGTTGCTCCTAGCCCCACCCTTACGAAATCGTGCCCTATCTGCTCAGCGAGCCTTTCCACTGACAACGAGAGGTGCACTCCCCTCTTGTTGTTCGCGAGCTCGTGCAGCTCGTCAACGATCATATACTTTACATTCTTCATGTTCTCCGCGAACTTCGGCGAGTTTATTAGTATTGCAAGGCTCTCCGGCGTTGTGACAAGTATGTTTGGAGGATGCGCAAGCATCCTCTGCCTGTCCCTCTGTGGCGTGTCGCCGGTCCTTATCCCTGCCGTTATTCTCTTGACAGGTATAGAGATGTCCTTGTATATCTCCTCGAGCGGGACGCTGAGGTTCCTGTATATGTCGTTGTTAAGCGCCCTTAGCGGCGAGATGTATATGCAGTATATCTTCTCCTCCAGCTTTTCGGCTATGGCGAGGTTCATCAGGTCGCTTATGACAGCCATGAACGCAGAGAACGTCTTGCCGCTTCCGGTAGGCGCCGTGATGAGCAGGTTCTTGCCTTCCTTTATCAGCTTGAACGAGTAGCGCTGGGGAGGCGTGGGCTCCTTGTATCTGCCTGCAAACCACTTCCTGACAAATGGGTTCAGGCTTTCCAGGCTCTCTTGTGCAGTGAAAGGCTGCTTGTAGAATTCTATCATTTAGTATCACTATAGGATGAGAAGCGGAAAGGTCGCTCTCCGTGATTATATTGCCATCAAAACTTATAATAAACGAGGGCTTTTTGCCTTGGGAAAGTGAGCATATTTATTATTATCGCTGCTTATACTAAAGCACCAGTGGAGATGATTTCTTGTTCGAATTAAAGATAGATAACGCGAAATATTGGAAGGACTGCATAAGCGCCATAGTCAGCCTGGTGGACGAGGGTCTTTTCAACATAACAAAGGAAGGCATTACCCTCAAGGCGATGGATCCTTCCAGCATAAGCATGATCTCCTTCACAATGCCTAACAAGTCATTTTCCAAGTTCAGCGTAGAGAAGCCTACAAGCATAGGGCTCAACATAGAGAACCTAGACAAGATGCTTTCAAGGACAAGGGACGGCGAGTCCCTGGTGATGAAGGACTCCGACAACAAGCTTCTGATGGAGTTCATAGGGCCAAACGGGAGGAGAAGGTACAAGCTCCAGCTGATAGACGTGAAGAAGAGCGTGGAGAAGGAGCCGAATGTCGATTTCGATGCCGACATAAAGATGAACGGCGAACCACTCAAGGATATAATCAAGGACGCTGGCCTGATTTCGTCGTACATCTCATTCAATGCGAGCAAGAACCAGTTCTCCGTGAGGGCTAGGGGAGATTCCGGAGAGCTTGAGGAGTTCCATGAGACAGAGAACAGCGGCATAATGAAAAAGATGGACGCCAAGAAGGAGGCGGAGTCTACATTCAACCTCGAGTTCCTCGAGAACATGGTCAAGTCGTGCCCTCCTGGAAATGACATCGACATAGCGCTCAAGTCAAGCGAGCCCATGAAACTCGGTTACAACATCGGGGATGCGAGTGTGACATATTTCTTGGCCCCCTACATGGAGGAATAATTCCCTTCATTTCCTGTTTAAAGGTTTCCGGATGGCTACGATAGAGGAACGCATACTCAAGGACATAGAGATATTCGGCAATAACATGAAGGAGATCGATGGGTCAAAAATCGATCCAAAACAAAGGAAGATAGTCGAGCTTGCAGAGATGTATGCGAAGGATTCGAGAGCGTTTTTTGATAAGAAAGATTTCTATACCTCTTTCTCGTCAATCGCCTATGCGCACGGCCTTTTGGATTCGATAAGAAAGCTTAATGGCGTGATTGAATAAAGGCAACTGAGGGCAAGGCGGAAATAGAGATCGGCGAAGGCGTATTCTTCAATCCGAAGATGAAATACCTGCGCGACATCTCTGTGGCTTTTATCAGATCGGTGAAATTGGAAAATCCTGCTTTGTTAGACAGCACCTCCGCTACCGGCATTAGGGGGATACGCTACATCAAGGAAGCAGGTGTCAAGGAGGCAGTCCTGCTCGACGTAAACAAAAAAGCCGCAGGCAATTCAAAGAAGAATCTCAAAGCAAATAAGATTAAGGCCGAGGTGCTGAATGCTGACCTTCAGGACTTCGCGATAAGACACGAGGGTAAGTTCGACATCATAGACCTCGATCCGTTTGGAAGCCCTGCCCCGTATATTTACGACCTGTTGAAACTTTCGAAGGACGGGACCATGCTCATGATCACAGCCACAGACACTGCGGTCCTATGCGGTGCGCATACGTCGGCATGCGTGAAACAGTACGGCGCGATGCCTTTGCACAACCATCTCTGCAAGGAGGTAGGCTTGAGGATACTGATTAACTACATCATCAGGAAGTCAGCTGAATATAATTTCGGAGTGAAGGTGATGGTCAGCATCTCAGACATGCACTATATGCGCGTCTTCCTGAAACTTGAGAAGGGCGCAAAGAAGGCTTACGACTCCGTTATGCAGTCGGGTTTTGGAGGTTATTGCCCCTCATGCTCATCATTTGCATATGCGTATGGAATTGTACCAATGCTGCATGAGAGATGCGTGGAATGCGGAGGCAAAATGCAATGTTTCGGGCCTTTGTTCTTAGGCAGGCTTAATGAGAAGCCCCTTCTCAGGAGGATGCTTGCCCAGCTAGACGACAAAAACAGCAAAAAGATAGTGAAACTGCTCATCGATGAGTATGAAACCCCGTTCTTCTACTTCATGCCTAAGATAACAAGGATCTTGGGTACTAGTTCAGTTTCTTATGACCTGGTTTCCGAGAGCCTGAAGGAAAAAGGCCATCAATGCACCAGGACACTTTTTGATCCGGATGGGATAAAGACCGATGCGGACGCGAGGACAGTCACAGCGGCAGTGAAGGCAGCTAAGGCAAGATCACAGTAGACTTCAGGGCTATCACATCCTTGATTTTGGAGATGTTGCCTATGACTGCAGGGTTGCCTGTCTTTTCAGCAAACATTATGCATGCCTCGACCTTCGGCTTCATGCTCCCTTCCTCAAAGTCCCCGGCTTTCAGGTATTTTTTTGCTTCATTTACACGTGTTTTTCTGAGCAGTTTCTGATTCTTAGTCTTGTAGCCGAGGAAAGCGCCGTCGATGTCGGTGAGAATGAAGAATTTATCGGCCTTTACCATTTCGGCAAGCGCCGATGATGCAAGGTCCTTGTCAATTACCGCGTCTGCATACCGAGTTTCCATTCCTTTCTTTATGACGGCTACTCCTCCGCCGCCTGCGGCTATTACTATGTATCCTCTTGACAGGTATCCCTCTATTTCCCTAAGGTCCAGAATCGCCTCAGGCATAGGCGATGGGACAACCAGCCTATAGCCTTTGCTTAGCTTCCTTACCTTGAATTTTCGCTTGCCCAGAGGAACATCCTCCTTGTTTTGATAATATTTCCCAATTGGCTTCGTAGGGTTTCTGAATTCCTTGTCTTTCGCATCTACCAAGACCTTTGTTATCACCACCTTTGACTTTATTTTCTTTGATTGGCGAAAGAGTGCTTTCCTTATCCGGCTTCCGAGGATTCTCTCCGTCTCTTCGGTAAGTATGGCGAGGTTCTTGCCTTCTTTCAGGTAGAGTTCGCCTACCTGCGGCCCGTTTCCATGCGTGACGATTATCTCGTTTCCTTTTTGATGCAGCGAGACTATCGCCTTTGAGGCTGTCGCTATGTTCCTGCTGCTGAATGCGTTGCCTCCGAGGGCGAAGACGTATCTCAATGGGATCCCTGATGCCAGAGATAAGTAAATAGAATGGAATATAAACCCGAATAGCATGAGTATATAGGCGTGGAGTCGATGGCTAAACCCAGACTAAGCGTAATAATACCCACCATAGAGGAGCAGAGCGTCTTCAAGGTCATAAGGGAGATACGCAACCTCATGGGAAGAGACACTGAGATAATTATCGTAGACAAGAGCAGCGATGCCTATTACAGAAAGCTTCTCAAGACAGGAGTCAAGGTGCTCAGGCAGAAGGACAGGGGTGTCGAGAATGCAATAATGCTTGGGCTAAGGCACGCAAGGGGAGAGCTACTGGCTAGCATTGATGCTGACGGAACGCACGAGCTCGTAGGCATCAAGAAGGGCGTCGGGCTGATAGACAGGGGAGAGGCAGACATCGTGCTTGGCAACAGGCTCTCAGGCATAGAGAACGGCGCGATGGGCACGTACCTGCAATTCGGCAACACCGCCATAACCAGCCTATTCAACGTGGTCTACCATACAAGGCTGCACGATGTTCTTACAGGGCTTTTTGTGATGAAGAGCAGTGCCTTCCAGAAAATAAGGGACATAAGGCCGTATAGGGCAGGCATAGCCTTCTTTGCCATTGAGCTGGCAAAGAGAGGATACAGGGTAGGAGAGGTCAATATTAGGTATTTCATAAGGAAGGAAGGGGAATCGAAGCTGGCAAAGTCGAAATTCGCCTACGGGGTTGGAGTAGCGTCGCACATCCTTTCCAGATAATCGGGTCCCATTTATCTGGCGGTTCGCCGTTCTGGGCTGGAACTTCCCTCGACCCTAGGCTTTCCCGTTTACTGCGTTTTTGATTACCTTCTCAAAGGAATCCATTTCCATGTCCAGCACTTTGTCGCCGGCCTTCCCCACAGCATATACGATTAGCAGCTCGTTCTGCTTGGGAATGTGCCATATCTGCACCTGCTTGTTAGTCTTCATGTCGTACAGGCGCATAAGCACACTGGCTCCGTCCGGATGATGCTGGATTTGTTCGTCCTTGTCGACTGCAGCGATCCAATCTGGAAGATTTGCTTTTATTATCATTCTTAATGAGTTCCCATCCAGGTCAGTCTTGATTTTCCTTTCTTTTCTCGCGGATTCCTTGTCCCCTATATTCCTCCCATAATGTTCAAGGTATCTTTCCATCAATCCATTCTCTGCGCCTGTCTTGCCTGCAGAACGGCGCTTGAACCCTACAGCTTCTCCCATCCAATCCGTTATTTAAAAGCAAAATAAGTATTAAGATATTCCGTGTGTGACACGAAACATCATTCAAGCCTCTTGATTACATGGTAGCCGAACTGTGTCTTCACTGGCCCCGATACCTGTCCTTTCTGCAGGGCGAAGGCCGCGGTCTCGAACTCCTTGACCATCATCCCCCTTCCGAAGAATCCCAGGTCACCTCCCCTCTTTCTCGTTCCGTCCAGCGAGTACGCCTCTGCAAGCTTTGCGAAGCTCTCCCCCTTGTTAAGCTTGTCTAGAACCTCGAGCGCGGTGGATTGCTTCTCCACAAGTATATGGGCGCATCTTATCTGTTCTGCCATATAGCCACTACTTGTAGATAGACTTGTAGACGTTGTTGGAGTCGTCTGTTATGACTATGCATTCCCCTTCGCATTCCACGAGGCATGCCTGGCAGAGTATGCATGCCGGCCCTTGTATCGCTACGGAGATCCCTCCGCTTCCTCCCTCGAACTTCTCAGCGAAATGATGGTGGCCGTCCTGCACGCTTGACCATTTGTCCGTAACCTCCTTTATGTGCTCTCCCTTCCACTGCGCATCAGGAGGGGCAACGTCCGAGTTCACATCAGGGCTTGCCCTGTCCTTCATCTGGAATACCGCCACAGGACAGACATCAAAGCAGTGCGAGCAACCTGTGCACTTGGGCTTTTCAACGTATACTTGCATCTCTACACCTTATCTTGTGTATAGTGACCGGAAAAGTTTATATAACTGATTTATTCTGCGTTGCATGTCGTATCTTGCCATGAGGCAGCGTT
>DAHVAM010000026.1 GCA_027314605.1 Microcaldota archaeon | reverse complement strand
ATGGGACAGTTTCTCCAAAGGACAAAGATGCGCTGAAGAAGGATATTACGAAGAAACTCCTGGGACTGAGAAACGAAAGGGGCGAGAAGCTCATAGCCAATGTATGGGATGGGGACAAGTATTACGATCGTACTAAAGAATTCATACAGCCTGACCTGCTCGCCGAAATACGGGGGGGATACACCATAGATGTCTTCAATTTCTCTGACGACTCCTTCTTCATGGAGCCTGAGCCGCCAAAGCGCGGAGACCACACGCGATACGGAATATTCGGCATGTATCCGCAAAAACCTAGGACAAAATCCGGAATGTTCCAAATAACCGAAGTGTGCAAAACAATACTTGACCTATACAAATCCGCTGCGAGATGACCTGATGGACGATTTAATCAGGATATTTGAAGACGTGCGAGACATACGTTACCACATACCACTGACACCTTACCAAAAGGACAATACCTGCAGCGGCAAAAGCGAGATGCTCGCGGCGAAATTCAAAATACTCGGATACAAGGCAAGATACAGGGTGTGCATGTTCCTGTGGAAGGATCTAGATCTGCCCAAAAACGTTGAAAAATTCCCTCACGACGAAAGATGCACGCATGTCTATGTCGAAATATATCTTAAGAATAAGTGGAGAACCGTAGATCCTACGTGGGACAGCGGATTGGGAAGCATATTCCACATAAACACGTGGGACGGGAAGGGGGATACAGGTATCGCCGTCAAGCCCATCCGAACCTTCAGTCCAAAAAAGAGCACGGAGTTGCTGGATAGCCAGAAATCCAAAGAGTTCATCGAAAAAGACCTGAAGGAAAACGGAGCCTTCTACAAAGCATTCAATCTCTGGATATCAAAATCCAGAAACAATCGGACTAGCTAGCCTACCAGTTTCCTATATTTATCAAGGTTTAACTCCATTCTGAAATTCTTTGAAAAAATAACGGAGTTAACTGAAAGCTTTCTCCTCAGGCCCGAATTTGAATAAAGCGACTGGAATTTATCTGCAAAATCATCAATATCGCCGTATTTGTAAATCAAGCCGTTTTTCCGGTCCATCACCAGCGTCCTGATCGGACTTCTGCTTAAAAGTGTATTGTTTCTTTCATTTATGAGCAGGGGCAGGCCGCATGCCATCGCCTCCACGAAAGTGCCTGCCATCCCTTCCCACTCGGACGTTGAGACAAAGAATAACGATTCGTTGTATAACTTTACCAGATTCTCTTGTTTTACGAAGCTGTAAAATTCAACATTATGTCCAAGGCCTTTCCTGTTCACCAGGGCCTTATACCTCTCCTCGTCGGGACCGCTGCCTACTATCCTCAACACCACCTTGCCTTTCACCTGGGTGTTTTTGTTAACGAATTTTCCTATCTCCTCTATCAGGAACCTGACCTTCTTCTGCCTCTCGTCAAGCCTGCCTACGTATATGGCTGCGCTAGACTTTTTGACCTTCAACGGCCTAAACTCCTCGGAATACCAGTTAGGTATGAACTTTATCTCTGTTTTCTTCCCGAAAAATGACCTTGCAAGCTCTTCCTGTTCCGCAGTCAAGGCTACATAGCAATCCAGCCACTTTCTCATCTCATTCGCTAGCAATTGCCTTGCGATCATCTTCGGGAGAAGCCTTTTGGCTCCGGCATTCTTGAAATTGTTTATGACATTCCCACGGTCTGTATAAATGAAGCGGGTTTCCGAATTCAGCGGATCCAAGTTGCTCTTAACAACAGGGACATCCCTTATGGAGTTAAGGAAAACAGCGTCGTAATAATCAGGTCTGAGCTCTATGGCATCCTTCGGCTTCAGGTTTTTGTCAATCTTAGAAAAGTCGCCAAAAATATCTACACTGTAGCCATTCTTCTTGAGATACAGATATGTATCATATGCCGTCTTCGCTGCCCCTCCAAAGACCTTGAATGAGCCCGTATCCATTATCAGTATCCTTTTCATCGCATCAGTTTGTGATTATTCCTATTCCGGCAAAGCTCTTATTTGCGTACAGCAGGAACCTTCCTATCTCCGGGGTCCTCTCAAAGAGGTCGCTCGCGACCTTCCTGTCAAGCTCGAGCTCCACCGAGCCTGCATTGAGGGGCTTGATTCTCTTTGCAGTCTTGGCCTCTCCTGTCGCGATGTCTATCGCCTTATTGACTGTCATCTTCTTGCACCTGGCCTCGACTCCGTTTATCTTCACTCCAAGGTTCCCCTTTATCGGCTTGGTGATTAGAAGTAGAGCATGTATTATGCTCCCGGAGTCGCAGGCACCCCTCCTTCTGGCAAGTATGACTCCTCTCACCGAAGTTCCTATGCTCTTATCGAGCTTGAGCGTTACTACGTTACCCTTTCCTGCATTGCCTTTCCTGCTTCCGCTCACAAATATGTCCACTACCTTCGCACCCTTGCCGTTCGGCAATGAGACCAACGACTCTCCCTTCTTCAAGTTACCCGAGAGGATCTTTCCGAAGACCGAGCGTTCATCTCCATCGAACAATCCCTGGATCGAGATCAGGAGCTCTCCTTCCTTCTTCTCTTTTCTGGACTTTGACATGCTGATTAATTCTTCAATAAGACTTTTTCCGCGATACCACTTCATGTTGGGCGATATCTTTACCAGATTCTCGGCATTGTAGGCCGAGATCGGTATGAAGCTGACTTTGTCATCCCTGAATCCAATCTTTCCGAGATATCCCCTTATATCAGCTTCTATCTGATCGAACCTCCCCTGGCTGTATCCGACAGCATCCAGCTTGTTGACAGCAACAACAAGCATGTTTATTCCCATCATCTTGGCTACGAAGAGGTGCCTCTTGGTCTGCTCAGTGATTCCTTCATCTTTCTTAGCGGAAACGATGAGGAGTGCGAAATCTGCATAGGATGCGCCGCTGAGCATGTTCTTCATCAGCTCCTCGTGGCCGGGCACATCGATGAACTCAAAGCCCGTCTTCTTGTACTTTACCTGTGCCCTTGTTGTGTCTATCGTCATCTCATTGAGGCGCTCCTCCTCGAAGCTGTCAAGTATGTATCCTGGCTCGAACTGCCTTCCCAACTTCTTGCTGGTTTTCTTTGCATCATTGATTCTCTGTTCAGATACAGAACCTGTCTGAATGAGAAGATTTCCTATTAACGTCGATTTTCCATGATCCTTGTTACCTAAAAGCGTTACCCTATTTACTATCATGTCAACACCGTTATAATGTTATAACATTAAATTACATATATCCCAATGCCCTTAATTTTTCCATAACGAACGCTTTTTCTTTATCTTGATCTCTTCCGTGTCTTTCTTCTTCCTTTGTCGTCTCAAGCTCCTTTATTATTTCGTCTATATTCTTGGCGTTTGATTTGACTGCGGTAGTGCAGTGAGTGCATCCAAGACTTCTGTATCTATAACCATCCCTTGAGAAATAAAGTGGGTTCATAGGAACCTTTTCTTTCTTTATGTAGTTCCAGATGTCGACTTCATTGAAGTCCAGAAGTGGGTGAACTCTAATATGACCATCAGAATCTTCGTCTGAGGAATAATTGTCCCAGAGCTCTGCAGTCTGGTTCTTGTAGTTCCATTTGAAGTTCTTGTTTCTAGGACTGAAAACTCTTTCTTTGGCCCTTATTCCGTGCTCATCTCTCCTTATCGAAACTATCAACGCGTCAAACCCATAATCTTTCATGACCTTCTTCAATGCCACTGTCTTATTGGCGCCGCAGCATGCGAATCCCGACATCTCGGGTTTGATCTGACTTTTTGCAACTATCAAATCCAGATTCCATCTCTTTGCAAGACTCTCCCTAAATTGATAAGTCTCAGGAAAATCAATAGAATTATCAATGTGCACAACAGGGAAAGGCACCTTTCCATGGAAGGCTTTTCTCGCAAGCGCTAACATAGTAGTACTATCTTTGCCCATTGACCACAATGCCGCTATATTCTTGAAATTTGATTGTGCTTCGCGCATTATGTAAATACTTCTTTCTTCCAACTGTTTCAGATCTTGTTTTATCATGTTTATTCCTCATTTGAAATATCAATAATCTTTGATTATCCTATTATCGGATATATACTTGATACATGGATTTATCAAATCAAGAAAATTTTGAATGTCATTTATATAAATTCTTAGCAGATACATTTGTAAATAATTTACGGTGACACCTCGTTTACCGATGTGGCTTCCTATATTTTTATAAAAAAGATACCTTTTTACAATCTGAAGAAGTTCTAAATCACTATTCACGATGACTAATTCAAACTTATTAGTTTGTCCTTTTATAAACAATGAACCCTCACTTTCATAGAGGCCTCTTATAAAATGACGCTGATATCCGATGATCAATTGTTTTAAGTCTCTAAGTTTCAAATTTTTATAGAAATCAACGAATTGTAGGCTACAAGCGACAGAATGGTATATTCCTCTTCCATCACGGTATATCTTACATGGGTGTAGACCTATGTTCTTTAAAGACGTCTCAAAGGAACTTACGAAATTCTTCGATATCGATTGCAGGCAAACATGGTATTGATAGCCGCTTTTAGTAACATATCCATCTCCTTTCAGAACACCTAAAAGATAGGACATATCTTGAGAAGGCGCTAAATTAGCAAAAATTTTAGGGCCTTTTGACTTATTCCAGTTAGGATGTACTTTAGCATAATCAGTCATCTTTAACCTTATCTGCATCTTAGCCTGCTCAGAATGCGGTCCTTTAAAACCCAAAATATCACTTATTCAATATCTGAAGTCCCTTTAAGTAGATGGTAGCGCCTCCTATCTCCTTTCCCTTGTTCATGAAAATCGGAACCTTTGCTACAATTTCCTTCTTCTTATCGTAAAGCTCAACACACGAATTCCTCAAGTCTTGAGTCTTGCTAAGCTTTCCCTTCCCGAAGAAGACCCTGTAATAGACTATTTTGCTCTTCTTCAGCGCTGCGCTAAAGCTCTTCCAGTTATTTTCGCTGGGATCTGAATTAAGTCTCTTTGAGATATCTTCTATTCCTACCATGCAATCACATCGTATATCCAAGTGCCTTGAGCTTCTCTACAACTGCGGTGTTCTTCTTTGTCTCAGCGCCCTTTGTTTCCATCTCAACCATGGTCTCCCTGAGTATGTACGTAACGCAGTCAGAGACAGAAGAGAAGCCAGTATCCTTTATTTTCTCCCTGAGCTTGTCGAAGAGAGGGGAAGGTATAGTTATCGTTGTATACTTCCTCCTCATGCCGTCCTTTTTCATATAATCACATGTATTATAATGTCACAACATTAATATATAAAGCTTTGCTACAAACACTTGGCGCATCAAAAAGTGGGTTTACCTTGCTTCCAATAATTAAGCAATAGCTTAATTAAGCCATCGCTTCATCATATCCTCATGGACATGTTTTCCGCTCTCGCCGAACCCACGAGAAGAAACATCATAGAGGCTCTCGCGAACAACGGCCAGCTGTCTGCTTCAGACATATACGGAAGGTTCAAGGTTAGCCATCCGGCCATCTCGCAACACCTCAAGGTTCTGCGCGAGACGAACCTTGTGCGGATGGAGAAGCACGCCCAGCAGCGCCTCTACAAGCTTAACACCGAGTCAATGCTCGAGGTCGAAAGGTGGGCGAAACAGATGGTCCAGATCTGGGACAGGCGTTTCGACGCCTTGGACGATGTTCTGGAGGAGGAGAAGGCAAGACTATTGAAGACTCAAAACAAGAAGGGTAATAAACATGGAAGCAAAACCGAATAAGAAGGAGCTGAGGATCACGCGGACTTTCAATGCGCCGCGCGAGCTGGTGTGGAGGTCATGGACCGACCCGAAGATGGTAGAGAGGTGGTGGGGTCCCAGGGGCGTCACGAACCCGACCTGCGAGGTCGATGCAAGGCCCGGCGGCAAGATCAACATAGTCATGCAGGCAGGCAGCGAGCTGGGGAGCCTTGCAGGCCAGAAGTGGCCGATGTCAGGCACCTTCCGTGAGGTCACGCCGCAGAGCAGACTCGTATTCACCTCCGCAGCTTTGGATGACGTAAAGGATATCCTCCTAGAGAGCGAGGTCACGATAGAACTCGAAGCCATAGGAGCAAAGACGAAGATGAAACTGCACATAGTGGTGACAAGAGCAGAACAGAAAGCCGAGATGGCGCTGCAGGGCATGGAGATGGGCTGGAACCAGAGCATAGACAAGCTTGTGGAGTTTCTGCAAAACAGGTAATGCGCGCAGGGGCCTACAATGCTCTTACGGCAAGGAATTTAAGCCTGAGACCATCAAGCAGTATGATGGTCTCATGTGCCAGAAATGCCCGGGAGTGACTGAATGGGTCGAGGACAGGAATCCCGGATCCTCGATGAGGTACGGCGGCCCTGCCAATGCCAACTCCAAGCCGGTAAGGAGGAAGATAATGAGGCCGTGCACCTGCCACTGCAACGTGAACATGCAGCACCTTGAGGAGGAGGGCAACAGGCTCTACTGCCCTACCTGCCGCCACGCGCTGAGCAAATAGCTTTTCGTAATAGAATAAGTTTATATTCTATTAGAACCAATGCTTAATGTCAACACTTCCTAAACGGATTTGGTGCCTGTATGAAGATCCTGCAGCTCGATGTCAACAAGATCACCTATATGCCTGTAAAGAAGGAGGCAAAGATATTCGACGATGTTCCAAAGGAAGAGGTAGCCGTAGAGGACACGATGGTGCTTCTCATCTCTGTGGAGAAGGGTGACACTACGGCAATGGCAGACAAGGCGATGGAGGACACGAAGACCTTCCTCGACAAGATCCAGCGGAAGAGGCTGGTCATATACCCGTACGCGCACCTAAGCAACAGCCTGGCAGGCCCTGAGGAGGCATACAACATACTCAATTACATGCAGAAGCACGCCCCTGAGGGCATAGAGACCTTCAGGGCTCCATTCGGATGGAGCAAGAAGCTCAGCCTGGACATAAAGGGGCATCCTCTCGCGGAGCAATCACGTTCATATTATCCAAAAGGCACAGAGGAAAAGACATACAAGAAGGTAAGGCCTGTAAGTGTCAACACCTCGATAGTGAAGAAGAGCAGCTGGGCAGGCCTTCCAGACACTGACCACAGGACCATCGGGGAGAAGATGGACCTCTACAGCTTCCAGGAAGTCTCGCCATCGATGGTGTACTGGCATCCGAACGGAAGCCTAATACTGAGGAAATTGATGGAATTCATGCGGGAAAAGGAGGAGGAATACGGATACAAGGAGATCAGCACCCCCGCAATCGCAAACACTGCATTGTGGCACGTAAGCGGACACATAGAGAATTACAGAGATAACATGTTTGTCTTCGACACGGAGGTGGGGGAGCTTGGGCTCAAACCGATGAACTGCCCCTCATCGATATTGATTTACAAATCAAGGAAATGGAGCTACAGGGAATTGCCCTTCAGGACAGCGATATTCGACAAACTATACCGAAAGGAGGTATCAGGGTCGCTGACAGGCTTATTCAGGGTTCAGGAGATGACCCAGGATGACGGCCACATATTCCTTACAGAAGAGCAGGTCGGCCAGGAGCTCACCTCCCTGCTGAAGATGGTAAAGGAGGTCTACGACACTTTTGGACTGCGCTTCATGGCAAACCTCTCGACCATGCCCGACAACCACCTCGGAGACGAAGAACTCTGGCAGAAAGCCACAACGACACTGAAGAAAGCATTGGAGACGAACAAGCTTGAATACAAGATAAAGGAGAAGGAAGGGGCATTCTACGGTCCCAAGATAGACCTTGACGTGTTGGATGCGATGGGAAGGTCCTGGCAGCTCGCCACGATACAGGTGGATTACCAGCAGCCGATCAGATTCAACCTTGAGTACACCGGAGAGGACGGAAGGGAGCAGAGGCCTGTCATGGTTCATCGCGCAATACTCGGCACCCTTGAAAGGTTCATTGCAATACTTGTCGAGCACTACCAGGGCAAGTTCCCTACATGGCTAGCGCCGACGCAGGTGAAGGTCATCTCGATCTCCGAGCAGACGGCGAAGTACGCCGAGGAGGTCTACGGGGCCCTAAAAGAGAGGAAGATACGCGTGGAAGTTGACTCAGGGGACAAGACGATGCAGAACAAGCTCAGGGAAGCCATAACGCAGAAGATACCCTACATGATAATCCTCGGCGAGAAGGAGGAAGGTGCAAAAACCATCACTGTCAGGTGCAGGAGCGAAGGGCCTGACACAAAGGCAACACAGAAGTTCGGAGTCAAGCTAGAGGACTTCATGACCAAGCTGGAAGAAGAGATCAAAAACAGGAATCCAAAACCGATGTACTGAGATTTGCGCATGCAGGAGACCAAGATAATAATAGACAACAGGGAAAGGAACCTCGAATTGCTCGAGGGCCTTCATGACAAGGGCGTGCGCCCGATCTTCGCACAGCTTCCAGTAGGGGACTACATAATATCGGAAAGGCTCTGCGTGGAGAGGAAGACCACAAAGGATTTTGAGAGCTCCATAATGGACTCCAGGATGTTCGAGCAGGCAAAGAGACTCAGCGAGAGCTTCGAGAAGCCCCTGCTGCTCATAGAGGGCGACGCCTCAGGGTTCGCGCTGGGAAAGAATGTCATCCTCGGCGCCATACTCAAGCTTTATACTGAATTCAACCTCCAGATAATCTTCTCGGAGTCATCCGTGGAGACGGCTTACATACTCTCGAAGCTGGCAGAGAAGGAGCAGATAGTCGACGGGAAGGAGCCAAGGCTGATGGGCGTCAAGAAGGCCTATTCGACCTACGAATGGCAGACCCTCATACTCAGCTCGATACCTGGGATAGGCCCGAAGCTGGCAAAAAGCCTGATAAGGCACTTCAGGACGCTCAAGAACGTTGCAAACGCTAGCCCTGTGGAACTGACTGAGGTAGACAAGATAGGGAAGAAGAAGGCCGAGAGGCTCTACGAGATACTGAACTCCGAGTTCAAGGAGCTCGAAGGCGGAGGGCTAGTCCTCAACGAGCCCCACTGAAGCGACCTTCACTGCAACATCTGCATCAAAAACCAGCTTGCACCTTTTGGTTATCCTGATTCCTGCCTTTTTCCTGAAGGCTTCGAGAAGCCTTCCGCTGCTTGCAAAAACCATGAAGCGCTTGTTGTTCTTCGCCCCATATTCCTTTATCGCCTTGTCCAGCCTAAGCGTTCCAGCAGCGAACAGAAGCGTTTCCATCTGCAGGCTCTTGGCCTTGAGGCAGGATTCGCTGTACCTGAGATACGAATTCAGATAAGCCGGAAGGAGCCTCTCGGGCTGTGCCTTGCCAGCGTCAAGCAGCAAAATAAATTCCGGGCCTTTCGACAGTTCCCTGGAAATGCCGACAATCTCCTCCAGGCCTTTGCCGGAAGAGGCAAGGCACGCGACCAGGTTATCGCTCTCAATCTCTTTCAATCAAACACGCTGAGTCTACAATGATAAGCAGGTAAACTGATTTATAACAGACGTTGCGGCTTACCAACCTTCAGTTGGGAGAGGATGTCAAAATCACAAATCCAGCCTGAAGGCCTTCCTCTCGCTGTAGCTCCTTATTGTGAACAGCTCCATTGGTACCGAATAGATGTCTATTTCCCTGAAGCCCAGGTCTACAAGGATTCCATTGCCCTTCTCGGTCCTGTTCTTCAAGGCTACAAAAACCCCTTTCCTTTTCTTCTTCCGATAGCTATCTATCAGCATCTTTGTGAGACTGTAGCCTATTCCCTGTCCCCTGAATCCTTCACTGACCACAAGCGACCTCAGCTCCACCCATCCTGATCTGGGCCAGACATTCATGGCCTCGTGTGCGACTATCCTACCATTGCACATCCCAATCACAGAATGCCTACTTTCAATCCACTTCATCACGCCGCCAGGCGTCACCTTCATCACAGCTCCTGATCTCTTGTTCTCGCAGTTAATCAATCTCACTATCTTGTGCACATCTTTTTTCTGTGCAAAGATGAACGAAATTTCTACAGCACCACTCATCAAAAAACCCTGTAATCAAAGGCCTTCCTCCGCAACTGCACTAACGACGCCGACTATCAGCCCCCTGAGTTCTTCCAATCCCAGATCGCTTGGTGAGAGTACTGAAACCAGTTCGCAAAAGGTCTTGGTTAGCATACCGATCTATAACCCACGCTATTCTACTATCTTCTAAGATCTAGCTTAAGGACATTCCAATCCTGTCCTAGTCCTATTGTAAACAGCTCTCTTGGTGCCTCCGACGCCTTTATCTGGGAAAAACCCAGCAATTCAAGTATCTTCATGCCATTGGAAGACGAGTTTTTCACTGCAACAAAAGTCCCAATCTCCGGCTTGTTCTCCAAAAACTCCAGTATAAATGCGCTCTTGAGTTTGTAGTTGATGTTCTGGCCTCTAAATTCTTCTTTCACCACCGCGGATCTGAATTCCACCCACTGACTCTCAGGCCATACATAGACCGCCTGGTGCCCAACGACTTCTCCGTTATTGATTGCAATCATGGAGTGGCCCTTCCTCGCCCACTCTTCAACCTCATGCTCATGCACCAGCAAAACTGATCCTGTTTTCGTATGCTGTTCGTTTATCAGCCTTACTACTGCATCGACGTGTTCCTTGGCAGTTTTCCTGAATGACACTTTCAGCATGGCAGCGCCATCCGTCTTTTCCGCCCCTGCGGTTGCAACAGACCTAATCACATCCATAGCGATGATTTTGCTGAATTTTATATATATACTTTAAGTCCCTTTTGACGCAAAATCACTCTTAAATGTCTCGAATGATACATTTATATTTTCGCCGTACGGATCATATTGCATGTCAACAGCCAATTTGGTACGGGTCTACCTGAAAAACAAGCCTTACATAATGGAGGCGCTTGAGGGCAGGATAGTAAACCTAAGTGCACTATCGAGAGTCGTCCAGAAGGAACTCAAGCTGAACGACTACTACGCCGTGAAAGCAGCGGTAAGGCGATATTATCAGCATCTGGAAAAGGCAAAATTCAGCATAGAAAAAAGGGCTCTTTCAGTCCTCAAAGGCAACAAGATAACCATACTTGACGGAATATCTGTCCTTGTGCTGGACAGCGAGATAGATATACCTAACAACGCCAAAATAAAAGTCGACAGGCACTATGTTTATCTTGTGGAAAACAACATTCTCAAAAAGGCGAAAATAAAGGCAGAAATAATCAAGAAATATGAAAACTGCTCAGCAATAAACATCCAGTCTGATGAAAACGTTGAAGCAGTGTCTGGAGTAATGGCATTTGTCACCTCTCTTTTTGCAGAGTACAACATAAACATAATCGAACTCATATCCTGTTACACTGAAAACCTGTTTGTTATACGAAGGGAAGACACACTGCGCGCCTATCAGCTAATCTCTGAAATCGTAAAATGAGGTTCCTTTGTAGCCCTCTCATCCCAACTCCTAGCTTTTTGAACAGAGTTAAGTATAATCTTCGTTCTACATTTGTTTCTCGACAGGAAACACTTCTTACGTATCTTCGCGGGATTTTTATTCAGCGCTATGATTTCCTTGGCGTTCTCCGGTCGGGCCATCGAAGCAACAGAGTTTTCTCTCCGTGAACCGTTATTTCTGTAGTTTTCTCCCCTTGTAAACTGTAACAGCCGTTTGTCCTAAACAGATATATTAACTTTATGATAGAATAAAGAAGGGGACAGTACGAATTCAGAAAAAATCATTACAATTGGTAATATTTTGGAAAATTATACGATCCAACTC
>DAHVAM010000025.1 GCA_027314605.1 Microcaldota archaeon | reverse complement strand
CGTGGTATGCCTTCTTAAGGACAGTGACATTGCCGCTTATGTCCAGCTTGCTTGTGTTTTGATTTGTCACTTTGGCGATTTCTTCAATCTTCTGGTTTACATTCTTCAGCTGTCGGTCTATATCCCTCCATTGCGTGTCATTCAGGCTGTTGGAGAATACAGAACAGACAGTGAAAAGTCTGACATTTCCCCTGTTTATCTCCAGTATGGACTCCGAGAGATTTGTTATGTTCCCCTTTCCAAAACCGTCCTTGCTGTCTTCAAGTTTCTTGGCGAAGGAATTGATGCTTTCCATCAAAAACTCGTATTGTATGGCATTGCTAGATCGCGACTGCTGCTGCGATTCTGCAGGCTTCATGGTTGGCGAGTCAGGCTTTCCGGCATTGCCCTTTTCCTGGTCTGCGCCAATGCCCATTTTGTTAAGCGCCCTTCTCATAGAAAATGTCATGGATAACGCCTAATTTGAGGTTTTTTTGATATATTAAGGCATATGTTTGGCACGCCGTTTGTCGCGTTTTTTATAAAGACTGGCAGAAGATTCAAATAGCAAGAAAAGTACATAGCATATCGTGATATTATGCGCGAAAATGTGAAAACAGCAACAGCTTGGTCTGGGCTTCTTACCGGAGTTTTGGTTGCCAGTGTCGGAGGTTATCTTTACGGAGGTTCAGTTGATACAGCACGTGTAACGAACGACCATAAGGATGGCGCATATCCGGGTTCGGCATATGTTAAGGCAGTGTCCAAAACAGGGGAGACATTTTTTGTCTTGGCAAGGCCTTCGGATGGAAATAAAGAATGCTTGGTAAGTTTACATGTGCCAGACCACGAGGAGTGGCCTACCAAGTTTGGCAGCAATTACATTAAGCCAGAGAATGTGATAAGTAATCCTGCCAGGATAAAGGCTCTGCTGGATGTCAATCAGGGAGCCCTGGGCGCGGCGATAGGTAAAAATTGTGAGGAAGGAGACAGGATAGTGGTATTAACAGATTTGGACATCGTTGGCCTCCAGAGGAAATGATCCAGGCATCCCGGCCCCCTGCAGCTTCCGGGGCCGGTTTGCAGGCAATGCGAGTTCAGTGGCATCTGTCGCGCAGCGGATAGGCGGCACGTGAAAAGTTGTGATGGTTTTATAATGCTTCTTTTCCCATCGTATCCGCCAGCCCACAGGGGAGCCCATGCCAAAGATAAGCATAATCATACCCACCTTCAACGAAGAGAAATACATCAAGACGACGCTTGAGAGCATAAGGAAGCAGCCTTACAAGGACATCGAGGTCATCATAGCAGACAGCAGCAGCTCAGACAGGACAAGGGAGATCGCCAGGGAGAGCTATCCTGGAATCATAATAGTCAACAGGAAGGAGAGGGGAGTGGGCATAGCGTGCAATGCCGCGGCGAAGATCGCCAGGGGAGAGCTGCTCATGTTCATTGATGCAGACACTTCGATAACAGGCGGCCTTCTCAGTGCATACGGAAAGGCATTTGAGGACAAGGAGGTTGTGGCCGCCACAGGGCCCATTGTCCCGCTGGAGAAAGCCAGCAGGTGGATAACGCTTGGGTACAAAGTAGTTTCAGTCTATACGGTAAAGCTCTTCATCGGGATTGGAAAGCCTTCGACCATCAGCTCCAACCTTATGGTCAGGAAGAGGTCTTATCTCAAACTGGGGGGCTTTAGCACCACAATGAACACCTACTACGACTGGGATCTCTCGAACAGACTTAGCAAGGTTGGCAAGATCGTCTTTGTTGAAGGCGCAGTGGCAAAGACCAGCGTAAGGAGGGTGGAGAAGTGGGGCATGCTCAAGTATTTCGGCTTCCATGCGGGAAACGTCATAAGGTACAACCTTTTCCATGAGCCGAAGCAGGATTACGAGCCCATCAGATAATAATCGGGTTTCCCATCTGCCGAAATAAAACCGAAACGAGCGGAATCGGATATAAATACATTGGCTCATAACTACTAGTATGACGAGGAACGGGGCAACCAAGTCAAGGATACTCAGGATGATAGCACAGAAGGACAAGACCCTGAGCGACATCAGCAGGGAGCTCAGGCTTGCCCCATCGACAGTTAGCCAGCATCTGCAGGAGCTCAAAGACATGGGAGCCGTGCGGGAGGCCGAGAATGAGCACATAAAGAAATGGAAATACTACAAGCTTAACCCTGATTTTAATTCCGAGGGACTGGCTGCCGAGGAAAGCGTTTCCGAGAAGATCCGGCAGAGCCTTCCTTACAAAACATTCTTCTACTCGATAGTAATAATCGCCCTTGCTGTAGCCGCGTATCTTGCCGTTTTTGGGATAGGATCCAATGTCCAGAAGTCCAGCATAGTGCAGGTAAGCCTGACCGATCCGCCAGTAGTCCCGAAAGGCACACAGTCGCTTTACATCAATTACTCCTCGATATCAGTCCTTGCCCAGTCCAACGGCACTTCCGAGTGGATACAATCGAACGCAAGCGGCCATGTAAACCTGATGTCGCTGCTCAATGTCAGCCAGGTGATAGCGGGAGTGGAGGTTCCACACAGCCTGAAGATTTCGATGGCCAGGTTCAACATAACATCATCCGCCATAACGATAAACGGAACAACGAGTCCAGTGTCTGTCCTGGGCAGGCGCGTGATTGCGGACGTCCAGTCCAACGGCATGGTCAACGCAAGCTCTGAGCTGCTCATAGACTTCTCGCCGTTTGTCAGGAGCGTGCACATAGGCAATTCGACAATCTATGTGATGATACCTAGGGCAAGGGCTGCCCTTTCCTTTGCAGGCAGGGTCAGGATAAGCAGGGGATGGATACGCACCGGAAGCATTGACAGGTTGAACGCAGGGGAGCTGCGGACGATACGCAGCCTTGACGCGGGACTTCCCATGCATCCGGTATTGAACGACTCGGCAAATGACAGCATATCGAACATGGGACTCGGGGGCGCGTGATGATGAATACGGGTTACAGAGGCAGGCCGAACGTAATATTCCTTATGCTGGACACAGTCTCAGCGCGCCACCTCAGGCTCTATGGGGGAGACATAGCCATGAAAAATGTTGAGAGGATAGCCAAGAACGGCGCCATCTACAGGAACGCGATCGCGCCTGGGACGTACACGTTGCCCTCGCACGCCTCACTTTTCCTGGGAAAGAGGGTGAGGAGCATCAAGAGCGTGATGAAGAATCCGGTAAGCAACCACAACGAGACCACAGATCCCCTGTTCCTGAAGAACAAATACATAAAAGACAACGAGCATACGCTTGCAGGCCAGATGTCGTATTTGGGCTACAAGACCTCCCTCTTCTCGAACAACCCGTTCATAACTGATTCGACTGGAATGAGCACCGGTTTCTCTTTCGTGAGGAACATCTTCATGGAGAACAGCAGGCTGAAGTACCACAAGACGACGCTCAGGATAATAGGGAACGACTTCCTCAGGGAGAACCTCACCAGCCTTGCATACCATCTCTCGTCGGTAATACCGCAGAGGAAGCTTGACAGGCTTTACATGGATCTGCGCGAGACTCTCAACAGGAAGGTCTGCAGGGAGACTGGAGCGTACATGCTTGACCAGGGCGCCGAGGCAACGAACAACGCTGTCGGCCGGTATCTGGAGAATACAGGGAGCAGGAACCATTTCATGTTCATTAATTACATGGAGGCGCATGAAGGATATCCGACAAACATGGTGGCAGGCGGCCATGTAAGCCAGGACAGATGGATGTACGTCAGCGGCATGCTGGGAAAGGAGGGCGCGGAGGTGCTGAAGAGGGCCTATGCGAAGAGGCTGGAGTACCTTGACCAGAAGATAGGCAAGCTTGTCGGGAAGCTCAAAGCCGAGGGCGTGCTCGACAACGCCGTCGTGGTGGTGGCAAGCGACCACGGCCAGGCGTTCATGGAGCATGGGCAGCTGTACCATACGCTCTTCCCATACAACGAAATCGCGCATGTTCCGCTGATTGCAGGCAGGTTCATAGACGGGAAACAGGTAAAGGAGAGCAGACAGATAGACAGGAGCGTGAGCATAAAGTCGTTGTACAACTCCATCCTGGACATAGGATACGGGAAGTCGGACGTGGTCAACGGCGCTATGCTGAACGACAGGTACGTATTCTCGGACCATACAGGAATGCTTGATGTCTGGGACATACCGCTCCTGAGGAAGTTCAGCAGGAGGTCAGTGAATGTGGAGATGCTCTACAAGACCAAACTGAAGTACAACACCTTCGCCAGCGCGATATATTCTGGAGACTACAAGATGATGCACTATTATGGAGGATATGGGAGGCTTGACGAGCTCTACAGCCTTTCAGAGGATCCGGGGGAGGAGCGGAACATAATCGGAAGCAAGAGGGACGTTGCCCTGAGGATGCTCTCGGCAAACAGGCTCGCCTAGCATGCAGGCGTCTAAGTGGAGCTGAAAACCGAAAGAGAGGAAAGGCAGAGGAATACCAGAGCGCCATCTGGACAGCTGAAAGATGGAAGGAGTCGGCAGACACCCGTGAAACGCGGCTAGGCCGGCCTCAGCTACCCTGTATTGCGGTTTCCAGAAAGCCTTATATACTTAACAGCTATAAACTTAAACTACAGAACAGTAGGCATGAAATACAGTAACAGGAACATCGTTCTTGGAGAGCTCATTGGCCTGAAAGTCAAGATAATTGACTCTCTGGACAGGAAGCAGAAAGGAGCAGTCGGCAATGTCGTCGACGAGACCAAGAATACCATCGTAATGGAGACAGCTGAAGGGAAAAGGTCCTTTATAAAAGGGATCTCTCGCTTCCGATTTTACACTCCCGATGGAACCTTTGATGTTGAAGGCAGAGAGATAGACTTCAGGCCCGAGGACAGGATAGAGAAGGCAATGAAGTACTACAAAAGGAGAAAGGAATAGATCATTATGGCAGAGAAAGCTGAATGCAACGATCCCAAGTGCCCAGTGCATGGAAGCCTGAAGACCAGAGGAACGCAGCTTCAGGGAAAGGTCGTCAGCGCGAAGGCGAAGAAGACAGCGATCGTCGAGATCGACTATACAAGATACATCAACAAGTACGAGCGATATCTCAGAAAGAGGTCAAGAATACCTTCTTATAATCCTGACTGCATCTCCGCCAAGGAAGGAGACACGGTGAATATCGCTGAGACAAGAAGGCTGAGCAAGACTAAGACCTTCGCAGTCACAGGAGTAGTCAAATAGTGATAATCATGAAAGGCATCTCCTCGAGAGTCATGAAGACCCTTATACCGGGCTCGGTGTTCGTCTGCGCAGACAACAGCGGCGCCCACGAGTTCAGGATGATCCACCTCATAGGAAAGGGAGGGGGAGGCAGGCATGGAAAGCAGGCAGCTGCGGGAATCGGAGACCTTGTCTCATGCAGCGTAAGGAAGGGCTCTCCGACGTACCTCAAGAAGCCCGTCAGGGTACTGGTCATAAGGCAGAGAGCCTCAGTAAGAAGGGCCAATGGAATGAGGATAAAGTTCGAGGACAATGCAGGAATAATCGTAGGAGAGGACAACCTTCCTGTTGGAACCGAGATCAAGGGAGCGATTGCAAGGGAGGTAGTTGAGAGATTCGTCAAGGTCGCAGGAATTGCGTCGAGGATTGTGTGATTAAAATGAGCAGCGTTCAGCCAAGAGTACAGAGATTGAGAAGGTTCACGGCGCCGATGCACCTCAGGCAGAAGTTTGCCCATGCGCACGTCGCAAAGGAGCTCAAGGCAAAGCTCGGGCTTAAGAAGAGGGCAGTTCAGGTCAGGAAGGGAGACACTGTCAAGGTAATGTCAGGGAAGTTCTTCGGAAAGGCAGGAAAGGTCAGCAAGGTGGACCTCAGGGACAGCACAGTGCAGATCGACGGCATAGTCAGGAAAAACGCAAAGGGAAAGGAGATGCCTATTCCGGTGCGCATAAACGCAGTTTATATTACAGACATGGATCTGACAGACAAGCTGAGAAAGGCAAAGCTAGGAGTTCAGTGATATTTATGGCATCAAAAGGAAACACCCGTCATATCAGGAGGCTTGCTTCGACAAGGTACATGAAGCTCAACAGGAAGGTCTCGAAATACGTAGCGAGGCCCATGGCCGGAAGGCACAACGGCAAAAGCACTATCTCCCTGACGACAGTCCTCAAGGAGAAGATGATGGATGCCACGTCGAGGGACGTCAGGTACCTCCTCAACAGGGGAGAAGTGGAGGTCAATGGAAAGATAGTGAAGGAGGAAAGGTATCCTATAGGGTTTGGAGACATTATACACCTCAAGCCGAGCAAGGAGACTTACAGGATCGTCTCAGCCAGAAACGGGGTGTTCGGCTTTGAGAAGGCGGACGAGAAGCACAAGCAGGCGTTCAAGGTCGTGGGAAAGCACGTCGCAAAGGGAGGAAAGATCTCGATAAGGCTGCACGACGGGAGCGTATTGATTTCGGACAACAAGGTCAAGGTCAACGACTCGGTTATAGTCGGAAAGAAGGGCGTGGAGAAGGTCATAGCCCTTGGGCCTGGAAAGAACTGTTATGTAATCAATGGGACTCACGCCTCTGAAAGCGGGAAGATCAAGGAGATAACAAAAGGTACGATGCTCAGGGACGCTACAGTTAAGATCGAAGGAAGCTCGGGGGAGTTCGATACCCTCTTGAAGAACGTGATGGTCACGGGTGAGTAGTTTGGCAGATGATAACAAGATGCGATCGATATATCTTGACAAGGTAGTCATCAACATAGGTACAGGATCTGCCAGCGAGGACGCGGCGGACAATGCGCGCGCGCTGATAAAGAAGCTCACGAACCACGAAGCAGGGTATGCCTTCTCGAAGAGGAGGGATCCTGAACTTAAGCTGAGGCAGGGACAGAAGATAGGAGCAGTTGCGACATTGAGAAAGGAGGATGCTTACGACCTGTTGAAGAGGGCGCTTGACGCGAACAACAACCAGCTCGGCGAGAACGCAATCTCGAGGAATTCAGTCAACTTCGGAGTCAAGGAGTACATCTACTTCGCAGGAGTCAAGTACGACCCGAAGATAGGAATCCTGGGCATGAACATAAACGCGGCATTCGCCAGGAAGGGAAAGAGAGTAGAGACGAGAAAGAGGAAGAGGAGCAACGTCTCCATAAAGCACAGGGACATCTCGAGAGACGAGATAGTAGGCTATCTTGAGAAGAATTTCAAAGTGACACTTGCAAAATGATAACATGAAGATGAGCGATGACCAGAAATACAAGGGAAAAGGGAAGCGTATCTGCTGGAGATGCGGCACCGCAAGGGGCCTCATTAGGAGCTACGGCCTCCAGATTTGCAGGAGATGCTTCCGGGAAACCGCAAGGGAACTGGGATTCGAGAAATATTAGTGATCAAATGGATGTTTTGGCTGACGCGCTCAACAAGATAAAGCTTTACGAGAACCTGGGCAAGTACGAATGCACTGTCCCATCGACAAAGCTAGTAAGGTCGATACTGGAGGTAATGAAGTCGCACAACTATATCAAGGACTACGAGGAGGTCAAGGAAGGCAAGTTCGCGATGATCAAGATAAGCATGGCCAAGAAGATAAACTACCTGGGAGTAATCAAGCCAAGGTATGCTGTAGGAATAAACGACTACCAGAGATACGAGGCAAGGTACATACCAAGCAAGGATTTCGGAATACTCATAGTATCGACTCCGCAGGGAATCATGACAAACAGGGAGGCAAGGGCCAAGAAAGTAGGAGGAAGGCTAGTCGCATACGTATATTGATTGATGTTTATGCCAGCAACAGAAGTAGCAATACCGAATGGAGTGCAGGTCTCTGTCAGCGGAGAGGCCGTCACGATAAAGGGAAAGCTCGGCTCCACTACGAAGAAGTCGAACCTCAGGCTGTTCACAGTCAAGACGGAGCCTGGAAAGATAGCGCTCGAGATGACGAAGAACAAGAAGCTTGCCGAGAAGTCGGATCTCGCAGTGCAGGCGTTCGCAGCCGAGCTCAAGACATCGATGAAGACAGTCCAGGAGGGCATAGAAAAGAAGATGGTAGTCTTCTTCTCGCACTTCCCGATGGTCATCGAGGTAAAGGGCAAGGTGATCAACATAAAGAACATCTTCGGCGAGCGGGTTCCCAGGGTCACGCAGATAGTCGGGGACACAAAGGTGGAGGTAAAGGGACAGGAAGTGACTGTCAAGGGAGTCGACGCCTACGATGTAGGCCAGACAATCGCGAACATCAGGACTGCATGCTACTCGATAGGAGACACGAGAGTATTCCAGGACGGGGTATACCTGGCAAAGGAAGAGTGATATCATGATCAAGAAAAAGAGCCATCCAACATTCAACGTGCCAAACTTCGGCGCAAAGCACAGGAAGAAGGTACAGGAGAGATGGAGGAAACCGAGAGGAATAGACAGCAAGAAGAGGGTCAAGAGGAGCGGCTATGGAGCCTCCCCGAACATCGGCTACAAGAACAACGATGATGTCAGATATTCAAGACCTGACGGAACGCTCGCGCTGGTAATACACAACCAGAAGGAGTTGGAGGGCGCGGCAGGAAACCCTGATGTGTCAGTGATCTTCGCTCACTCCCTCTCAAAGAGGACGAGGGCAGAGCTGGCGAAGGCGGCTGACCAGAAGGGAATCAGGATAGTAAACAGGCTGAGAAAATGACAGTACAATTCACAAGAAGGATCGCAGCGGAACTTCTCAACAGGGGCGAGAGCTCGGTCAGGATCAATCCGATGTCGCTTGACAAGGCCTCCAAGGCGATGACAAGGGAAGACGTCAAGACCCTGATTAAGGACGGAGCCATCTATGCAATCAAGAAGAAGCATAACCTGAGCTCGAGCTCGAAGCTCCTCAAGGCGAGGAGAAAGAAGGGAAGGAGCAGGGGGCAGGGAAGGAGGAGGGGAAGCGACAAGGCCAGGCAGGGAAGGAGATGGGAGAAGAAAGTAAGGTCGCAGAGGCTCTTCCTCAAGCAGCTAAAGCTCAACGGCAAGGTCGACAAGGTCAAGTTCAGAAGGTATTACATGCTCATAAAGGGAAGCAGCTTCCCTGACAAGGCCTCCATGTTGAGGCACCTTGAGGAATCCGGCGTAAAAGTGACTCCGGAGGAGGTCAAGGCAATCAACGAGACCATAGCGAAGAGGTACAAGTGATCACATGGCAAAGGCACTAGACTTTAGAAGGAGAAGGGAAGCCCTCACTGATTACAAGAAGAGGCTAGCCTTAGTCAAGGGAGGTCACGACAGAGTGGTAATAAGGAAGACCAACAGGAGGATAATAGGAGAGATAATCAGATACCAGGAAAATGGAGACGTGGTTGTCGCTTATGCGGATTCGATAAACCTTGCAAGGAAGTACGGGTGGCCGTCAAGGAGCAACAGGCCGACAGCATACCTGACAGGACTCATGCTCGCGAAGGTTGCTAAGTCGAAGGCAAACGGCAACGACTGCATCCTTGACATAGGGCTTAGCTCGCCTGTCAAGAACTCCATTCCATTCGTCTTTGCGAAGGGCTGCCTCGACGGCGGGCTCAAGCTGAGATCAGGAATCGAGATTAAAGAAGACATATATAATTATTCGAACACAGAATATGCGAAGACGGCCTCCGAGAGCGAGGGAACTGTAAAGCAGTATGGAAAGTTCCTCAAGGACGGCATAAAGCTAGATTCCTTAGGAAGGATGTTCGAGGAGACAAAGAAGAAGATAATAGCCGAGTGATGATTTGGAATTGGAACAGACTACTACAATCGCTGAAGCCTCAATGTGGGAGCCCAAGACAAAGATAGGAAAGATGGTCAAGGCAGGCGAGATCAAGAGCATAGAGGAGATATTCGCAGCTGGGAAGCCAGTCAAGGAAGTGGAGATAATAGACATGCTCCTTCCTACGCTCGAGGACAGGGTACTTGAAATCTGCTCAGTGCAGAGGATGACTAAGAACAACAGGAAGCAGAAGTTCAGAGTCACAGTTGTAGTCGGAGACAAGAATGGCCACCTGGGGCTTGGCGCCGCAAAGGACGTCGAGGTTAGGCCGGCAATAGACACAGGGATTAGGGAAGCGAAGAAGAACATGATCTCGGTCAAACTGGGCTGCGGGTCCTGGGAATGCGGATGCGGGACGCCACACAGCCTTCCTGTCACGCAGACTGCGAAGTGCGGAAGCGCGACAATCATACTGAAGCCGGCTCCCAAGGGAGTAGGCATCGTGGCCTCGAAGACAGTCAAGTCTGTACTCGAGCTTGCAGGGATAAAGGACGTCTGGACATTCTCGAAGGGTAGGACAAGGGACATCTACAACATGGCGACAGCCACGTACAAGGCGCTCGAAGGGCTTGCAGAGCTCAGGAACAGCGAGGAACTCAAGGCAACTGACATTAGCTGAACTCCATATCGTGCCTGCCTTCTTTGGAGTCTTCAATCCTTTTCAGCAGGAATGCGAGATCGTTGTGGTCCCATGCAATCCGCACTTCAAGCTTGATGCCGCCCTTATTTCCTTTGAACGGAGAGGGAAGCAGGGGATCTATGACAACCAGATCTCCGTTATCTTTCCTTATGAACGTGTTGTGGCAGAGATCCATGTGCGTGAGGTTTGACTCATGCATCTTCCTTATGATCATCTCGAGCTGCGACGGTATCTTCTCTGAGTACTGGAGCATCCATGGCTTGAAAGCCTTCAGGTTCTCCATGGGCAGGAACTCGAGCAGATAGCCCGCCGTTCCGTCTATCTCCAGCAGCGCGTATGGCACCGGCACGTGCTCAGGCATCTTGGGGCGCAGCGCGCTTACGAACGCATATTCATATCTTATTGTCTTGTTTGATCTTGGCGACCCCCTTCTCTTGTCTATCTTTAGGTAAAGCCCTAGTTTTCTCAGCTCGTCATGGAGCCTTCCCATCCGCTTCACATACTCCAATGCGCGTACCTCTTCCCCGATATCGGTGTCTGGAAAGACAGCCTTGGAGGCTTCGGCATCCCTGTAAAGCTCCTTGAAGCTCTCCCTGTCAATTGTATGCGGGGGCCTCCAATGCCCAGCTATCAGGTCTGAGATAGTGCGGAATTCCGTAGGCAGATCGTGCCTCTGCTTGAGTATCCTTACAGTTGCCCTTTTTTCCATGAGATCTGATATGGATTTTCCTGATATAAATTACTGCCTTCAGAAGAGGCTGTGTCGAATAGTCGCCATTTGATGAATGGCAATGATGCTGCACTGTTTCTTTTACATTTTTCCGGATTTTGGCCGTAGACGCATCAGCCAGACTTAGGCGTTAGGGAATAGGAAATCCATGGAAGACAGAAAGGAAGAGAAAAAGGAAAATAAAAGAAAAAAACACTATTTTAGCGCTTGTTGTTCACAGGCTTCCTGCCTACATCGAGGCCGCTATGGCTCCAATGTACGTCAGGACGAACCCGGCGATTGCCGCCCAGAAGAGGCTGCTTCCGCCAGTCACTATGATAGTAGACACCCCTGCGAGCATTATGAATCTCCAGAGTACGTTCCTCATCATCTCATTCAGAGGCTTGCCTGCCATTGTCCCTATGCTCATGAAGAACAGGGTTATCGCGCTTACTATCGCTGCCGCGACCACAAAGGGACCGAGGAACGACGCCGCGCTCAACCATGAGCCGAGTGCTGCACCATTGCCATACCATGTGAAAACCACATAGAGGTATACCAACGAGCCCAGGAATGCCAAGACTCCTCCCGCCATATTTGACGAGCTTTTCTTTGCTGCCATTTAATCACGTAAAAGAGTAGGATATCAAGATTTTTAAA
>DAHVAM010000024.1 GCA_027314605.1 Microcaldota archaeon | reverse complement strand
GCGGCGGCGGGAACGCGGGCAACGGCGAGGGTGCAGGCGGCGGAGGAGGAGGCGGAGACAGCGGCTCGCCAGGAGGGGCGCCTGGAAATACCGGAGGCAACGGCGGCTACGGAGGAAGCGTTTCGATCAGCTGGAGCTGAAGGCACCGAATTTCTTGTCAGAATCCGTAAACCAGAAAGAGGATCACTTGCCCTTTGGGTTCTTGGCCTTGGGGTTTGTCTTCGAACCGAAGATTGAGATGGCATTCCTGAACTCTTCAGGCGAGCCGAAGTTCTGGTAGACGCTTGCAAACCTTATATACGCCACAGGATCGAGCTTCAGAAGCTCCTTCATGACCATGTTTCCTATGTCCTTGCTTGTTATCTCGAGATTTCCCCTGGCGCGTATCTTCGATTCTATCCTGTCGGTCATGTCCTCCATTGTGGCCCTGCTTATCTCGCGCTTCTCGCAGGCCTTCATTATCCCGCCCAGCACCTTGTTCCTGTCGAACTGCTGCCTTGTGTTGTCCCTCTTTATGACCGTTATCTCCTCTACCTCGGCCCTTTCGTAAGTTGTGAATCGTCTACTGCATCTCGTGCACTCCCTCCTCCTCCTCGTCACGTCCCTGTCCATCACCTCCCGCGAGTCTATTACGTCGGTGTTCTCGTTCTTGCAGTACGGGCATCTCATCTTTTTCAGCTCAGGAAATCGTCAATCTTCAACTGCTTTATGATGTTCATCGTTTTCCAGTAGTTGCGGATGTACGGCTTCAGGACGTTCTTTTTGAGGTCGGCCTTTATCGCATCCACTGTATATCTGTCTGACGGGTATCCTGAACCAAGGCTTATTCCCACCTCATCCTTTATCCTGTCTACCTCCTCGTCTCTCGTGACCTTTGCTATTATGCTCGCGGCCGAGACCACAGGATACCTCGCATCGGCCTTATGTTCGGAAATTATCTTTATTGTTCCGGGCCTCCTGTTCCTTCTCGACTCCTTCACTCCGTCTATTGCCAGGGGCCTTTTCGAAAGGAGTTTTATGCGCAGGCCGAATCTCTCCGGAACCACATCCGGTGAGTCTATGTATATCTTTCCGGGGATAACGTTTGCGGAATCGATGAGCCTGGCGAAGTTTAGCGCCTCCAGCTCGTTTATCGAAATCTTGTTCTCCATTGCCTCGTTTATCTCGCTGTTGCTTATGCTATACACTCTGACTTCCTCGGCTATCGCATTTATCTCGTCGAGCAGGAATCTTCTCTTCTTCTTTGTAAGCATCTTGGAGTCCCTGACTCCTATCCTCGAGAGCCTGCCTTCCTTCCCCTTGCTCACGCTGACTATGCTTATAACTATAGGGCCCACCACTGCTCCGCGGCCCGCCTCGTCGCCGCCCGCAATGATGATAAGAACACCTATACTAAGTTCTTCCTGTCAACCACAATGAAGTCGTTTACCGCAAGAACGCTCGTGTATGGGACAGTAAGCCTTCCGCTCTTGGTGTTGAGCTTGTTTACGAACTCGCTGTCAACGTTCGGCTCTATAACCAAAGCGCTGAGCTTTCCCGATGTCTCACTCACTTCCGCATCAACAAACTTACCAAGATCGAATCCATCGTTCGTCACGACTTCCTTGCCCACGAGCTGTTCCGCAATCATGTATTTTACCATTCTAGCACCTGTCAACCCAGAGATTTTACTGAGAATATCTATATTGCTTAAGTTTATATATCTGAGCCTGAAGAGTCCGACAGAAGCTGACAAGGAAGATGCACGGCTGCGCAGCCGCGCATTCAACTTCAACGAGCTTCCAAAGGCCAACGCTACGCATTATTAGACTTTTTTATAAATTAATAATACGGCGATCTTGTGAAGGGCTTCTCGAACGAATCCACATATATCAAATTCCTGGATAACGGCGAGGAGCAGAGGTTCGATGCGCTTTTCGACGGCGCGGTGGAGAAGGCAAGAAGGGAGGTATTCGGGAAAAGATTCCCTCTGTACATAAACGGCAAGGAGATATTTTCCTCCACTGAGATCGAGGAGCGCTCCCCTATCGACGGATCGCTGATCGGGAGATTTCAGCTGGGGAGCAGGGACCACGCGAAGGCTGCGGTTGAAGCGGCATATGCCGCCTTCGAACCATGGTCCGGAACGGACTACAGGGAGAGGATTGCAATATTCAGGAAGGCCGCGCAGCTCTTCAGGCAGCAGAAATTCCTCGTAGCTGCGATACTGAGCATAGAGAACGGCAAGACAAGATACGAATCGGTAGGAGAGGTAGACGAGGCGATAGACTTCCTGGATTACTACTCAATGCAGATGGAAAAGAACAAGGGCTACAGGATAAAGAACAGGATAGCCGGAAGCGCTTCGAGAGTGGCTGCAGGATTCCAGGGGGCCCCGGGCAGGGGGGAGGAGATCTCTCTTGTAATGAAGCCTTACGGGGTCTTCGGCGTGATCGCCCCGTTCAATTTCCCCATTTCAATCTCCACAGGCATGAGCACAGGAGCCCTGATAACCGGAAACACCGTGGTATTCAAGCCCTCGTCCACTGACAACATGACAATGCTGACAGGCCTCTACATCTACAGGATACTCAAGGAAGCGGGCATCCCTGACGGCGTATTCAATTACGTATCTGGGCCAGGCTCGGAGGTCGGCGACGAGCTTGTCTCCAGCAGCAAGGTAAGCGGCATAGTCTTCACCGGCTCGAAGAAGACAGGACTGTCGATGATGGCTAAGACCTTCGGCATGGGGATGCACAAGACCTTCGTAGTGGAACTGGGCGGCAAGGATCCTTCCATAGTCTCAAAGACGGCCGATCTGGAAGCCGCTGTGGAGGGCATTGCAGGCTCCGCCTTCGGGTATTCCGGGCAGAAATGCAGCGCCTGCTCGCGCGTCTACGTCCAGGAATCGGTCAAGGAAGAATTCATCAGCAAGCTTGCCGAGAAGGCGAGGAGCTTCAGGATAGGCAATCCATTGTCAAAGGATAATTACATCGGTCCTCTCATAAGCACATTCGCACTGGAGAGATTCAAGTCGGCGGTAGAGGAGGCAAGGGCGCACGGCAGGGTGGTCTGCGGCGGCAACATTGTTGACACCGGACTGCAGGGGCTGTACGTCGAGCCCACTATAGTGGAGATAGACCACTCAAACAGGCTCTTCCATGAAGAGCTGTTCGTGCCTTTCCTTGTGGTAGACAGCTACAAGGACTTCGGAGAGGCGGTCAGGAAGGCCAATGATACCGAGTATGGATTGACTGCAGGGCTATACAGCAAGAGCAGGAGCGAGATAAAGGAATTCTTCGGAAAGGTCCAGTCAGGGGTCATGTACTGCAACAGGGGAATAGGCGCGACCACAGGCGCGATCGTCGGGGCGCATGCATTTGTCGGCTGGAAGTCAAGCGGAACGACAGGCAAGGGCACTGGAAGCCGGTTCTACCTGCAGCAGTTCATGCAGGAGCAAAGCCAGGCAGTGGTGAAGTGAGATGTTCACGAAGCTACTCTACAAGGGGATAAAATTCAAGAAGAGGAAGATCCGTTACGGCAAGAAGGAATTCAGCGTCTACATAGCAGACTCGATCGGTAAGAAGACGCTGGGGTTGATGCACAGGCAGAAGCTGGAGAAGAACGAGGGCATGCTCTTCCTATTCGGAAGGGATGGCAAGTACGACATCTGGATGCCGAACATGAAATTCAGCATCGATATAATATGGCTTGACAGCGACGAGAGGGTCCTAAAAATAGTGGAGAATGCGCAGCCGTGCGAATCGATCTTCGCCTGCCCCGCCTACATCTCCCCATCTAACGCCAGGTATGTGCTGGAGTTCAACGCGGGGACTGCCAAGAAGGAAGGCATAACTCGCGGAAGCAGCTTCACGCTGTATCCTGTTGAAGGCATCCAGGAGACTCCGCTCTCATGGGCAGGACCGTGAGGCGCCGCTTCTCCTTCAAGACTGCCTGCCGCTATGCCTGATACAAGAGAATACTTCACATGCGCTATACCTCCTGATTCCTATCTCGCCCTTCGTTACGCGCATCCTGGAATTCCTTTCTCCTGCGTCAGCCACAGATTTTCCAGCAAAAGAGCTCGCCTGCCTATCCTGACACACCTGCGAAATCTTCGGCATTTCGACTTTGTAGAACCTTATTAAAGTTTCTGGACAAAGCTATACTGATAAGGATGGCGGAGAGGAAGGGAGAGCCGAGATTGGAGGAGAAACTGTTCGAGGTAGCAAAGCGCCGTGGTTTCTTCTACGCTAGCAACGAGATATACGGGGGGCTGACGGGCTTCTACGACTACGGCAGCATAGGGACACTGGTGAAGAAAAACATCGAGAATCTATGGAGAAGGCATTTCCTAAGCCTCGGCGAGAACTTCTTCGAGATAGAGCCATCCGATGTGATGCCTGAGCCTGTCTTCATAGCCAGCGGGCACATAAAGAACTTCATAGACCCCAGCGTGAGGTGCAAGAAGGAGGGCATATACTACCGCGCAGACCACATCGTCGGCAACGCCATCAAGCAGAACGTCGAGGGCAAGAACGCCGAAGAGCTCGGCAACCTCATCAAGGAGCACAAGGTAAGGTGTCCAAAGTGCGGAGGAGAGCTGGGAGAGGTCAAGGTGCTCAACATGATGATGCCTGTCAGGCTGGGCGCCGAGGAAGACACCCTCGCATTCCTGAGGCCGGAGACAGCGCAGGGGGTCTACGTCAACTTCCTCAGGCAGTTCAACATACAGCGCGGCAGAATGCCCATGGGCCTTGCGATAATCGGAAAGGCGTTCAGGAACGAGATCTCGCCCAGGCAGCTGCTGATCCGCCAGCGGGAGTTCACACAGGCAGAGCTGCAGATATTCTTTGATCCCGACAAGATAAACGAGATGGAGGAGAAGAAATGGGAGGAGGTGAGCAAGTACAGCATAAATATCCTGTCTGTGGGGAAGGGCGAAGCGGCAAAACATACCTGCAAGGACCTTGCGGAAAAGATGGGCATTCCGAAATTCTATGTCTACCACATGGCAAAGATGCAACAGTTCTTCATAGGCGCGCTAGGGCTCCCTGAAGAAAAATTCAGGATGCGGGAGCTCTCAAAGGAGGAGCGTGCGTTCTACAACAAGATACACTTCGACGTAGAGGTGTACTTGGAAAGCCTCGGCGAGTTCAAGGAGATAGGCGGCGTGCATTACAGGACAGACCATGACCTCAAGGGCCACGGCGAGATCTCCAAGAAATCACACGAGATATTCTTCGACGGCAAGAGATTCATACCACATGTCCTGGAACTGTCCACAGGAATAGACAGGACGTTCTACGCCGTAATGGAGCTGTCATACAGGGAACCGAAGGAGAAGCGCGATTGGGAATGGTTTGCCTTCGCGCCAGGGGTCGCTCCGTTCCAGTTCGCAGTGTACCCTCTTGTCAACAAGGACGGTGTTCCCGGGCCGGCTGAGAAGGCATACGTGCAATTGAAGGAGAGATACGCCGTCGTATACGATGACTCCGGAAGCATAGGCAGGAGATACGCGAGGGCCGATGAGATCGGTATACCGTTCTCCATCACAGCCGACTACGACACCCTGAAGGACGATTCAGTCACAATAAGGGACAGGGACACAACTGAGCAGATACGTGTCAAGATAAAAGACCTTGAAAAGGAGGCATCAAGGCTGCTCGCAAAGGGACACTAACGCTTTCCCCCTTTTCACCGAAACGAAAGGCAACGGTTTTAAATATTGAATGCTCAATTCTCTTTCATGAACCTCAAGCTAAACCTTCCGATACTCGCCTTCGCTGTTTTGCTTCTTGCAGGAATCGCGACAGCGTATACAACGCAGATAAGGGCTCCAGCAGTCCTTTCAAACGAGAACAGCGGCATACTGACTAACATATCGCTGAATCTTACATCGGGAAACGGCGCAGTCTCCATAACGGGACCGACTACAGTCGGCCAGGACACGCTCGCGTCTGCCCAGACGGCGGCTGCATACGCTGCCGGATACCTCGGCGTCAACGAGTCTGCATACAACTTCACGTACAACATCAAGGACGGCAGCTCCAACGTCTCCGGGCCCAGCGCGGGTTTGGCATTTACCCTACTGGCGATAGAAGCCATAAAACACGAATCGCTCTACAGGAACTTCACCGTCACCGGAACCATCGACCCGAGTGGAAACGTTGGGGAGGTCGGCGGCGTCTTCGACAAGCTCGGCGCGGCAAAGGCCGACGGCGCTCGCTATGCGCTCGTGCCATACGCACTTCCCACGGATCCGGAGTATCTGACATACTACGTCACGCAGCAGACATTCAACATACCTCTGGTGGAGGTTGCAAACGTCTCCCAGGCGCTGCCTTACGTCAACGCGTCAGGAGCTTCAAAGGCCAAGCCGCTTGCAGTCAACTTCTCAATACATTATGACCTTAACGGCCTTGGGCCGGCGAACGTCAGCTGCTCAGCCTGCAACGCCAGCTACTTCGGCCAGCTTGTCAACTTCACCTTCGGCATGGTCAGGAACGCGACCTCCTCTATAAGTGGAAACTTCACATCGGCCAAGGCAAGCTTCTCGAACAGCCTTGGCACCTTCATGAACATCTCATCGAAGGGATACATGTACGAGGGCGCCGACCTCGCATTCCTCCAGTATTCGGACATATACGCGCTTGCAAACGCAGGCAGTTTCACAAAGGCAGCGGCGCAGAGCCTGATAGACAACGTCTCATCGTACTGTTCAAGCCTCGCGCCTCCGCAGCTGACAGGCACGAATTACGAGTATGTGATAGGAGGCGAAGTGCGCCAGGGATGGAGCAGTTACAATCTGGCCCAGGTCCAGCACATACTCAATGCCTCCAATACCACTGACGACGTCATCTTCTCCGTGCAGAGCCTTGCCCCGTCGTACGCCTGGTGCAGGAGCGCATCGGAGATGTACAGCATAGCCTCCAGGATGGGCGGAAGCCCTGTGGGCTTCGGCGCGCAACTAAAGGCCAAGGCACTCCAAGCCATAGGCTCAATCAAGTCCATGCCTGCGGATCCTCTCTATGTCGCTTCTGCTGAGAGCGCCTACAACTCAAGCCTCTACGGCGCGGCGCTATACGGCGCGACATACGCCCAGAGCTTCGCTTCAAGCCCGCCTTCCCAGAACGCTACGCGGCTGAGCGCATTGATACTGGCCAACGTCCGCAATTCAACGAACGGCATCTGGCCGTCACAGTTCGCCGACTCCGCGCTCTTCGCCCTGGAGCAGGCAAATGCAAGGGGAGGAGACGAGACGGGCAATCTCACATCCGCATACATAACCTCCCTGCTTGCCGCAAACCTTGCCCGGACAAACAACGCCATAACCAGCAGCTTCGTGCCTGTCTCGAACGCCAGCCTGTCTGAAATCTCGGGACTGAACGGCGCGATAGCCAACCAGAGCGCCGAGATAGCGAGCATCAACGGCCAGCTGACGCAGGTTTACGGCGTGCTGATAGCGATGGTGGCAGTGATTGCAGCGATGGCCATTCTTCTGCTGGTGCTTTTCTTGAATAGGAATCCACGGCAGCCTGCACCGCAAAATAGAAATAGCAGAAGGAGAAAGTAAAGATGGATTCCATGGCACACGAGAAAGGAAGCGATGTATTCTGCAGCGACGCGATAAGGCCCGGCATATTCTACAAGACGGAGCACATGATTGCCATATGCGACATAGCGCCGGTGGTCTACGGCCACTCGCTCGTCATACCGCGCCGGCACGTCCTTGACGTAAGGGAACTCTCTGACGGTGAGCTGAAGGACATGCACGACACGATAAAGAAGGTCACTCCCGTGCTGCTGCGGCTTTACGGCGACAGCTCAAACTCATATGACCTCACCGCACAGATAGGCGAATACTCCGGAATGAGCGTGAGGCACCTGCACTTCCACATAATCCCTAGGAATAAAACTGACGAATACCAAAAGGGAGACAAGAGCGTCTTCGATGCCATAGAGCACGTGAAGAGGCTTGATGAGCAGGAATATGCGAAGAGGGTGGCTATACTCCGGAAGGAGCTAAACTGGAGCGAGTAGTATTGCTACAAGCGCAAGGCCCATCGCCGCAAGCGAGACGTTCCTGGAGAGGTTGTAGAATCTCTGGTTGTGCCTCGTTATGAATCCAATTCCCGTGTAGAGAAGCATGATGTCAGTAATCCCTATGAGAAGCGCAAAGACGGCGCTGCCTCGGAACGGCGCAACCGCAAAAAAGAGATAGGCACTGATGCCTATCGCAACAAGATAGGCGATAAGGGCAGAGTATGCCGATGCAGCTACTCCTATTATCCTGGGCAGCGACCTGATGTTCCTCGCCTGCGAGTCTCCACGGATGTCCCGTATAGTTCCGTGTATCTCTCTCGCAATTCCGCTCAGGAATATCATTACCGATACCATGATTATGTTAATGCCAATCGCCTGGCTCACCACATAGCTTCCGAAAACGAAAGGTATCGCCATCGAGAACGCGATGTAGGCGTTTCCTAGGAGCGCTATTCCCTTCAATCTGTAGCTGTAGAGCAGAGCCAGCATCCCGAATGCCAATGCGATTGCAAAAGCCCCGATGTTTATGAAAGCGCTCGCCCCTATGCCTATAATCAGGCTTATCGCGGTTATGCAGAGCGCGTCTACCGGCTTCAATTCTCCAGTGACAAGCGGCCTGCCCTTCTTATTTGCCTTGTCTACCTCGAAATCGAAGTAGTCGTTTATCGCAAAGGAGGCCATGCTTATGAAGATAGGCGTTATCAGGCTGAGCGCAAGAATCGGAAGGCTTGGAATGCCCTTTGCTATCATCTCGGCGGCTATCACTGCGATGACAAGCATTAAGCTATGCTCTATCCTGGTAAGCCTCAGAACGGCCTTGATTTTCATGCTTAATCACATCGCAGTACAGCTATTAAGCCTTTCAGTCCCATCACTCAACGATCGTGATGGCTCACATGAAGCTCCAATCAGCGATGGAATACCTTATGACCTACGGCTGGGCGATTCTAATCATCGCTGTCGTTCTGGGAGCCCTTTTCGGCCTCGGTTTCTTCAACTCCGCCAACCTTGCTCCGAAAGTCGCTCCAGGAAGCTGCCAGGTCTACAGGCCAAACGGCCCTGGAACTGACTTATTTATCAATCTCGAAGGCACGTGCAACAACGAGCTGCCGCAGTATGTCGCGCAGTTCAACGGCGCGAGCAGCAATGTCCTAACTGGGATATCGGGCTTCCCCTCCGGAGACGGGCCGAGCTCGGCATTCGAATGGGTGTACCTGCCCGCAAGTCCCTCCCAAAGCGTGCAGGGAGAGTATGTGGTATTCAATTTCGGCTCCAATGTTGGGGGCAACCACGCTGTCAATCTGGCGATATGTGGAACGGCTATCTGCGGAGCTGACGGGGTCCTGCGTCTGGACCAGGCAGGAGGATTTATCAGCACGCTCCAGGTGAAGCCGCACGCCTGGTACTTTGTGGGTTACAGCTACAGCGGCGGCAGCGCCGACCCGACACTCTGGCTTGATACCCAGTCGCAGAAAGACCCATATGCGCAGTCAGGGCCTGATGTCATTCTGGGGCAGTCGATCATAGGCATGCTTGTCAGTGAAGGACTGAGCTATCAGTATAACGGCGATATCGCAGATGTGCAACTCTACAACTCCTCACTTTCAGCAAATGAGGTCGCTGCGCTTTATCAGGAGGGAATCGGAGGCGTTCCAATAGCACCGCAGAATCTGGTCGGCTGGTGGCCACTGAACGGCAACGCCAACGATTACTCCGGCAACCTCAACAACGGCGTTCCGACAAATGTGATCTTCACGAGTTCATGGACATCAGGCTACAGCGCACCATAGCTCTAAATTCCCATCCATCAAAGGATATAGCATGCAGATCAACAACAAAATCCTCATCTACGCCGGAGCCATAGCCGCTGTGCTCATCTACGGCACCTCCGGCTCCTACTTGCTCGGCCAATATGGGAACTTCAACACGCCAATAAAAACCCCTGTGGAAGCCCTGTATTTCACCATAGTGACCATCTCCACTGTGGGCTATGGCGACATAGTGCCTGTGACCGATCTGGGCAGGATATTTGCGATAATCTTAATAATTTCCGGTTTGAGTATATTCTTGAGCGCAGTTACTGTGCTGTCTAGTGATTTCCTGAGCGCAAGGGTAGAAAGGCTTTATTCCGGATTGTCAAGGATTGAGCGAAGGCACCTCAACAACCACATAGTCTTGGTAGGGTACGAGGCTACTAATCAGCTTCTCGCGGAGAGGCTGAAGATACAGCGAAGAAACTTCATAATAGTTACAGTGGACAAATCCACAGCTGACGCGCTCAGGGACAAGGGATACATCTCCTACCTTGCCGACTATACTAGGAAGGAGGAGATGGAGAAGTTCGCTTTGGAAAAGGCAAGCGACATAGTTGTCGACATACACGAGAGCTCCAAGGCTGTCTATGTGGTATTGACTGTAAAGAAGCTCGCGAAGGACGTGAAGGTCTCCGTGGTCGCCTATAGTCCCGAAGCCGAGGCGCACATGCAGGATCTCGAAGTGGACAGCATCATAAATCCCATAACAATCGCCGCCGACATGATGGCCAAGATATTGAACAAGGACCAGGACAGCAACAAAAAGAAAAGGTAGTCAGGAGACAATAGCGCCTATTTCATCCTCCTCTAATCCGAATGTTGCCTCTATCTGCGCGTTCGCCGCCTCGCTTCCCATGTCTTTGATGGACCTCTCAAAAATCAACTTCAGCAATGGCAGGTAATCCCTGATTATCTTCCTTTTGCTTGTGTGGAACCTGCCACCGAGCTTCTCGGCTATCTCGTTCAGCGCAGACCTCTCCGCCTTCGTGCTTCCCATGTGCCTGATCTTCGAGGGGAAGCTGTAGGGCTTGAGCATCCTCACATGGCCGTCATTCGAGATGGCGACTCCAGAAGACATCAGCACGCTCACATATCTCAGGTAGCCCCAATAGTTTGTGCGGCCCGCCTTTTCGTAGAACCTGCTTGCCTTGGCGAGGCTCTGATAGGCATCATTCACGCCGTTTTTTGAAGTATATCTGGTAGGTATGTTCTCGTCTACCCAGTTCAAGACCATGTCCGTATCGACATTGCTCTTGGCAAGCGCATTCCTTGAGATGTCAAAGTTTCCAGATAGGAAGATCTTATCGAGCACGCCGAATATCTCTATCTTCGTGTCTCTTATTCCGATGTTCTCTATCAATTCCTTTCTTGCGCCGAGCATTGCCTCCATGTCATTCAACGCGCCCCTGACATCGCCGCTGCTCCTCTTCGCTATTACCTCTATTATCTCATTTTCAACAGCGGTTCCCTCCCTCTCCGCTACGCTTTTCAACAGCTTAGAAATTGTCTCGGTATTTACTTTCTTGAATTCAACTTTGTCAACCGCGCCCCTGAGGAACCTGATGTTCGGATCCCAGTAGTCTTCGGCAGTGAATATGACTGGCTGCCTGGATCCTTTCAAGAGCTGCCCTATCGCCTTTTCCACCCCGACATCATATTTCTTCGACAGCTCGTCTATCTCGTCCATCAGTATCAGGGTGGTCTTCCCGAAGAGGCCCTTGCTTCTGCTAGCAGGTATGACTGTCTTGCTCAATGTCCCAGCATCCCTGTAATCGCTCGCTGTCAGTTCAAGCAGTTCAAAGCTGTTGCTGTACGCCAATGCCCTCGCAGCGGCTGTCTTGCCGGTTCCTGAAGGGCCGAAAAGTATCATCGGCTTCGGATTCTCGCCTCTGTGTACCTTCTCAGAGAACCTCATCAGCGAGGAAGCGGCAGAGTCATTCCCAACTATCTGGTTTAATGTCGTTGGAGCGTACTTTTCAGAAAGCATAGGAATCACGAGTAAGATATAAATATGCAATCAAGCATAAATTGGTTGCTGCTGCTTCGATCGTCTAGCTCGGTCAAGGACGGAGCCCTCTCACGGCTCAAACTCGGGTTCAAATCCCGATCGGAGCAAATGGGATTTGTGGTTATATACAAACCCCTCATTTGAACATCTTTGTAACGTCTTAATATCCATCAAGAGTCATGGATTAGGATAAAATGGCTTCGGATCGGCTTTGTAGGAAAACTCTAATCTTGTCGGAGAAGTCTTGTTTGTGTCGGAGAACTAAAGGTTCTCAATAAATACAAGAATCTCTTTGGCTTGCTCAGGATAGGCCGCTCTGCTTTCTATTGTCAGGTCGTATCCTACTTCATTCATCAGAGAATCAATTTGAGGGGTATTGTTACAGGAAGGCAAAGCAAATGAAGATGTACAAAATATGGGAAGAAAATATCATTCTTATATGCTCGCCATAACTTATAATTTGCTTAAGGTGTGCGGAGAGCAAGTCTAGGCACTCTTGAACCATGGGTAAACAGATTAATCTATCCTGACACATGGTATTTATGTACAAACACATAATCTTCGACTTTGGCGGAGTCTTTCTGGATTTAGGCGGAAAGCATACTGGAATACCAAAAGATTTAGCTAGAATCTTTAATATCTCTGAACAAAAGGCATCAGAAATCTGGAAAGACAACAAGGAACAGTTATTGACAGGTCAAGAAACGCCAAAGGATTTTCTAGCGTCGATGAACACCCAACTTGGATTGCACCTTGATATAACCGAAGCTTACACTGCATGGAAAGCTTACAACATGACTGAAAAGGAACAGATTAATTGGGATTTATTAGATTATGTAAGACAACTCAAA
>DAHVAM010000023.1 GCA_027314605.1 Microcaldota archaeon | reverse complement strand
CCTATCCTTCCTGACAGCTTGATCACACACGTATCCACTGGTATCCCCTCTGCGATCCCATACGCATTGATCAGTATCGTGTTTGCTGTCTTTCTTCCGATTCCTGGAAGCTCCAGAAGATCCTCCATCTTGTCAGGCACCTTCCCGCCATGCCTCTCAACAAGCATCCTGAATGCTTTGATTATGTTCCTCGCCTTGGCTCCCGCGAAGCTTACCCTGCGTATGTACTTCACCAGCTCGTCAGGGCTTGCATTGGCATAATCCTCTGCGGTCTTGTAGTCCCTGAAGAGATCTGGCGTTGAGGCATTGATTACCTCGTCCCTTGTCTGCGCAGACAGGATTGCTGCTGCCATCAGGTCTACTGGCGTCTTGAAATTAAGGTAGTATTTGGCATCCGGGTAATGCTCGAAAAGGAGGTCTATCGCCTTCTTCTGTTTGTCTGCATCGAGAAGCCTGAATTCCATGGGCACAGCTCCTTATTGTTTATGCCTGGAAGGATTTAAGAGCTTGCGATCCCTGCCTACTTCGAGAGCATTATCGAGATCGAGCTTACCTTGGACTTGGTTCCGTCCTCATTGACGAGATCCTCTGACGCAACGGATATGTTCTCGGTGCTCGGATTCCTTACAGTCTGTATGAACTTGTTCCTGGCTATCTCAGCGACATCCACCGCCTTCGAGATCGAGTTGCCCCTTGCCTTGACAAGGACGCTCTTCGCTCCGCTGTTGAACTGCGTCACCACAGCGAGCACGTAGTTCATGGTGGGCTTCTTGCCTATGTAAACAGTATTGTCCTGGGCTGGCTGCTCCGCGTTCCCTTGCTCGTCTGAGTTGAGAAGAAGCTGTATCGCGCTGACCTTTGACTTTGAACCGTCCTCATTGCTTATCTCCTCGGTGCCTATCGAGATGCCGTTCTTGCTGGGATCCTTCACTTCGGGGAGGAACCTGCTCCTTACTATCTCTGCAACATCGACAGCCCTGGAAATGGCATTTCCCCTCGCCTTTATCCTGACGCTCTGGGCGCCGTTGTTGAACTGCGTGATAACAGCCAAAACATAGTTCATCGCAGGCTTTTTCCCGATCAAAACCGCATTGTCCCTGATCTCCGTACCAGTGCTTGCCTCTGCCTCCATTTTTACACCATCTAGTCTCTTCCTAAGCGCTCCGATTCCCTTATACGTCTATTCGGCGCCTAGCTATTTAAAATTAGCGCAGCCCTCCGTTCATCTCACTTCTTCGCGAAGGTCAGGTATGCGGTGTGCCACAGGCCCATGTTAGTAGGCCTCACCCCTTCCTTCCTGACCAGCATGTCCCTGACTATTACCTCTATCGTATGCGCATCGGAGAATCCTGCATCGTTCAGCCCTTCAACAAAGGCCTTCACCTGCTCGGTGTGCGGCAGGTATCCCACGACTATTCCTCCCGGCTTGAGGGCATTGTATGCGTTCTTGAGCGCTTTCTCCGCGCCTGGCATGTCTACGGCGACCAAGTCAACATCCTCCTCGTCTATCTTCTCGCATGCGTCCTTGTTCTTGAATGTAACGTTGTCAAGGCCCAGCATCTTCCTGTTCTTCTCCGCGATGCCTATGAAGTCCTCCCTGATCTCATAGCTGTAGACGTGCTTGCATATCCTTGCCAGGCTCAAGGCAAGCCACCCGCTCCCTGTTCCCGCGTCAACGCAAACGCTCTCTTTCCCTACTCCCGAGTACGCTATTATGATCCCGATGTCCTTGGGCAGTATTACCTGCGGCCCCCTCTTCATCTTCCTGTACATGTGCGGATATATGAACAATCAAACACCTGGCTCTTCATTCTTCTTCTTTGCTTTTGCTTTTTTCGGAACGCCTGGCTTTCCTGCCTTTGCCTTGGCCTTTGCGGCCTTCTCTCCCGGCTTCGCCTCTTCCTCTTTGCCCTTGCCCAGTATCTCCTTGGCAGTAACGACTTTAATACCTTCCGCATCCTTCTTCGTCTCCTTGCCCCAGTTCTTCTTTGTCTCGCAGTTAGGGTTGACGCACATCTCGTAGACCTTGCCCTTTGCGAATACCTTTATCCTTGGGGCTTTGCATTTCTCGCAGTCCTTGTGGAGGGGCACTATCTTCGCGAACTGCGGGAGAGGGAAGGAATTGTCGCAGTTCGGCCAGTTTGTGCAGCCTACGAACTGCTTGTTGTTCCTTGACTTTTTGATGACCAGGTCACCATTGCTGCACTTGGAGCATCTCCCCAACACATTGACGGCCTCGCTCTCCTTGAGGCCCCTGCTGAGCTCCCTGCCTATCTCCGCTCCCTTTGTCTTGAATGTCGCAATCACTCCCGAGATTATCCTCTTGCCGTCTCCTATGATATCGTCCTTCTTTTTGGAGCCTTTGCTTATCTTCTCCATGTCCTTCTCGAGCGTCCTTGTCAGCTCCTCGTCGAGTATCTCGCTGCAGTACCTGCTGAGGCTCTCATAAACGCTCATGCCGAATCCCGTCACCTCTATCTTCGCGTTGATTATGTAGCCCCTGTTGGAGAGGGTGTCTATTATTGCGGCCCTTGTCGCCTTTGTCCCGAGATCCTTCTTCTCGAGCAGCGCGATGAGGCTTGCCTTCGTGTATCTCTTCGGAGGTTCGGTCTTGCCCTCTTTCATGTGCACCTTGTCTGGCTTTATCTCCTCGCCCTTCTTCACCTCCGGCATGATGTTCTCCTCAGGCCTGTAGTAGTTGTATATCTCCATCCATCCTTTCTTCTTGATAATGTTCCCGCTTGCGTTGTATTCCTCATTGCCAGCGGAGAGGACAACTCTCGTGTTCTGGACCAGGGCAGGCTCGTCGAAGCAGGCCAGGAACCTCTTCGTTATAATGTCATAGATGGCTTCCTCCTCGTCTGTCATCTTATTCGGCATCTCCCCAGTAGGATATATTGCAGGATGCGCCTCGTCCTCCTTCGCCCCCTCCCTGGGCCTGTACCTTGAGCCTGCGATCAGCTTCTTCGCATGCTCCTCGTACTTTGAATTTTGCGATATCATGGAGATTATCTTGCTCAGGTTGAGAGTGGCGGGGAGCTTCTGCGACGCCGTTCTGGGATATGAGATGTATGACTTCTCGTAAAGCGACTGCGCTATTGCAAGCGTCCTGGTCGGATCCATCCGCGCCGCCCTGCTCGCCTCAAGCTGCAGTGACGTAAGGTCAAACGGAGGGAACGGATATCTTGACTCATCGCTTATGGCCAAATCCTTGACAACAACCTTGCTGCCCTTTGTGTCCTCGAGCGCCTTCTCAGCCGCGGGTTTCTCAGGCAGGTTTCCCCTCTTGTTCTGGAACTGCACTCCCTTGTACTCGATCAGGACAGTCCAGAACGGCTGTGACTGGAAGTTCTTGATCTCAAGCTCCCTCTGCGCGAGTATCCCCAACGTCGGGCCCTGCACCCTTCCTACGCTCATTATCTTCTTGATTCCCGCAAGGTACAGTGCATTCATGAGCGCCCTGCTCATGTTTATCCCCCACATCCAGTCGAGCATGTGCCTTGCTTCCCCAGCATACATATTGTTGTAGTCGAATGCGTCTATCTTCTCGTACGCATACTCGAGGTCAGGCTTTGTGGTAGTCGAGAACTTCATTCTGGCTATGGGACTGGAGTCCTTTCCCAGCTCCCTGTTGACATCCCTGTTCAATATGTCCTTGATCAGGTTCGAGCCGATTGTGGTGCCCTCTATGTCGTAGTCGCACGCGTTGATGAAATAGCTGCACTTCTTTCCGACTTCCTCTATCGCGTCAAGGTACTTTTTCGTGAAATAGGCCTTCTTGTTTACCTTGTAGGAAGGCGCCCACTCTATGTCGAATATTGGAAGCTCGTAGCTCTTTGACCTCTGGTGCAGTGAGAAGAGGTGGCCTGCCGCTGCGACTATGTAAAGCCTTTCCCCTTTCCTGTAGGCCTCATAATAGACAACGCCGTTGAAGACATTGGTCTTTGGCTTGCTCTCGCTCAGCGAGAGCGCAATCCTCAGCGCTACGCTAGGCTTCTCCGCTATGATTAGCTTGTCCATTTTGATCGTTTATTTCCTAGGCTTCCTTTGCTGCTGCTTCTTTGGTTCTTCCTTTCCTTCCTGTGAGATTCGGTAAGCCATGTAGAACTCGAGCGCGAGCGTGATTATCGCAATTACGTAGAATATGATCCCTCCTCCGGTGTATATGTAGGCGAGTATCGCTATGATGCTGAAGACTATGGCGCCTCCAGCGACCATTAGCGACATTTTCTCCGATTCAGTATAATCTGTATTCAATTCCAATGCCATAATGCCACCATATCTGATGGACGGCAAGGCTAAAATACTTTTGCCATGTTGCCTGTTAGACAAGCGTCAAAGCCCCTGGCAATGCGTTTATAGGAGGCGAATCCAAATACATATTGCAGAAGGCATACGGATCGGAAAGCAAGGCGCCTTCCCCTGGCGCTCGAAACTCATCGCGCCCTTCCATTTCCCGCTTCTTTTTATATATTATCGGATAAGGATAGACCATGACCAACCAAGGTCCGGGCTCGGGCTGCGAATGCGGCGGCGCATGCAGGTGCGGCTGCTATGGCGGCTGCGTCTGCAAGAAGGACTGCGCATGCGGCTGCAGCTGCGGCAGCAGGCCAAGGGCCGAGGACGAAGGGGAATCAGGGCTTTAGCAGTCCCAAAAGGTTCTTTGACAGTATCTTCTCCTGGTCTGTCTTGCTCAATCCTGACTTCTTCACCTTCAGCACCTCTATCTCCTGGTCAGAGTAGGGGCTGTCGGATCCGAAGATCATCTTCTCCGGGCCTATCCTCTCCGCGATCATCTTTATGACGAAGGTCGTGCCGTTTATCGAGGTATCGAGGTAGAGGTTGTCCTCCTTGCCTATCGCCGCTATGGCATCCCATGAGACAGATGCCATGTGTGCTATAATTATGCTGAGTTCCGGAACATGCCTTGCAAGCTTTACTGCCCTGTCCGGGTCTGTGTTTACTGCTGCCTTCTTGCCGAAGCGCGTGATCTTCGAGGTGTGCAGCAGGAGCGGCTTCCCCGCCTCGGCTATCTTCCTGTATATGGGATAATAGCGGCTGTCGAGCGGATCGAAGTTCTGCGCCCTTGTATGGAGCTTGACGCCGCTGAACCGGTTTTCAGCGAGCAGCTCCTCTATCTCTTCAGGGGTAACCTTCTTCGGGTCGAACCTCAGGAACGGTATTATGCTGCTGCTCTTGTAGTTCAGCAGACTGAGGCTCTTGCTTATTAACTGCCCATTCTCGTCGAACGGGAAGATGACGGCTTTGTCTATTCCGTACCTCTTCATGTTTTTCCTGAGCTCCCCTATGTTCTGTCTGGCTCCTCCCTTGTCATGGCCTATGTGGACATGCGCGTCTATTATCATCGAATCACATGCTCTGGGTTCTAAGTTCCATTCTTTGCTAGAGAGGCTGTTACAGCCTCTTCTGCACCGCTTCGGACTGGAGCTCCCTGAGCGCGTCTGACGCTATCCATCTGGCGCTCCTGGAGTCCATCTTCTTGATCGCCCTTGCTGTTTTAATAGCAGACACATTCAGACTCTTATTCCTTTTGCCTATCTGCCTCAGGGCCCAGTTGACCGCCTTCCTGACGAAATTCCTCCGGTCGTCTGAAGACCTCCTTATTATCCCCAGGAATCGAATGAACTTCGCATCATCGGCCTTCTTGTCGTGGACAGCCAGCGCAGCCATGAGCGAGAATCCTGCCCTCTTGACGAATTCCTCCCTTTTCCCGCTCCACTCCCTCGCCTTCTCGTAGGCAACCGGCGTCTTGTCGAAGAGATTTCCGCAGCACTGGTCGCAGACGTCCCAGGAATTGGATTCTCTTGCCCATTTGTCCATCTGCGCCTCGTCAATCATAAGAGGGTCCTCGACCATCGAGGCAAGCAGCCTCGCCTCGTGTATTCCCGAACTCCAGAGTCCTACCGCGAGACAGTGGTCCTTTCCCAGCTCTCCGGCCAAGCGCCTCAACTGCGGCACCCTCACCCCAAGAGCGTTCTCCCTTGAAGCGTTTATCCCGAAGCGCCTCATTCCTTCCAAAACCCTCACGTCTCCCATCTTCCTTAGCCTCGCAATCACTTCCCTGGGCTTCCTCCCGTTTCCAGAAGCCAGGAGGTTCCCCTCCCTGTCGATCTCGCCATTTATTATCCTAAGCGTAGAGATCGGCTTTGCATCTTTTGCAAGCGAGTGCCCTATCCTGGCTATGCGAAGAGGCCTCAACCCTCTCCTTCTCCTCATTTCGTTTATCTCCATGGCGGCAGGCATCGTCTCATTGCTCACCACTATGGCATCAAAACTGCCTGTCACCGAAGGCCCGAACCTGTCATTGAGCGGCTTGATCTCGAAAGGCTTCCCGAACCTTTTTGCAAAAGACTCGAGCGCCGTCCTCCTCTCCGGGTAACTCGGCAGGCTTTTGCTGTGCTTCTTCCTCCTTATGTAGCGGTCGGTCGTCAGGCCTATGTAGACACGGTCCCCAATCGCGAAGGCCTTGCTAATGAGCGCCCGGTGTCCCTTGTGCAGGAAACCGAAAGTTCCTCCTATTATCACCCTTGTTACCAAAGCATCACTTCAAGATTCTTGTCAGCTCCTTGAAGCTCAGTGTGTTTATCACATCCTCCTTCCTGAGCCACCCTCTCTTTGCCGTGCTCACGCCATATCTCATGAAGCTTTGGTGGCCTATCCTGTGCGAATCGGTATCTATGGAGAATCTGACATTGTATTTCTTCGCCCTGATTATATTCTCGTCACTCAGGTCCAGCCTGTCTGGAAACGCGTCTATTTCCATAGCCACGCCATTCTTTTCAGCAGCCTCAAATACCCTGTCCAGGTCCAGATCGATGGGAGGCCTCCGGTTGATCAGCCTGTTTGTCGGATGGCCCATGATGTTCATCTTCCCGCTCTCAATGCATTTCACCACCCTGTCTGTCATCTCCTTCTTCGGCATGTTCAGGTATGTGTGGACGCTTGCTAGGACATAGTCCATTTCGTCAAGGATCTTGTCGCTCCAGTCGAGGCTTCCGTCCTTCGATATGTCCGTCTCGGAGCTCTTCAGGATTTTTATCTGCCCATCGTATCTCTTCCTGAGCCTCTCGATCTCCTTCGAATATATCCTGAATTTCGCATCGTCCATGCCGTTTGCCACGTACTCTCTCACCGAATGGTCAGTGAATCCTATGTACTCCCTGCCTAGCCTTATCGCCTCCTTTACCATGTCCTCCATGGTGTCCATGCCGTCGCTGTAAGTGGTATGCATGTGGAGGTCTCCCCTGATGTCCCCCAGTTGCACAAGCCTGAATATCTTGTGCCGCTGCGCCAGCTCCACTTCTCCCCTGTTCTCCCGCATCTCGGGTTCCATGTAATCCATCCCTAGCTTGGCGTAGACCTCTTTTTCATCCTCCCCCGCCACGCTTCTCCCTTTCTTGTCCAAGAGCCCGTACTCGTTCAGCTTGTAGCCCCTCTTTATTGCAATCTGCCTTACCTTGACATTATGGTCCTTGTTTCCTATGAAGTACTGCATCGCGGCTCCGAAACTCTCCTTCTCGATTATCCTGACGTCGCAGTTTAGGCCCATCCTCAATCTGACGGTTATCTTTGTAGGGCCTCTTACGACTACCGCCTCAGTCTCCCTCATCTTTGCAATAAAGTCAGCCATCTTCTCAGGCTTGTCTGAAATTACCAGTATGTCGAGGTCTCCAACAGTCTCCTTCATCCTCCTAGTGGAGCCTGCTATCTCCACCCTCTCCGCAAATCCCGACTCCTTCAACTGGTTGACTATGGACTCCGCCTGGGGCAGTGCGGTCCCCAAAAGCATCCTCCCTCCCCCCTGCTCAAAGATCGCAACCCCCTTTGCAATGTCAGACTCGCTCTTCTCCCCGAATCCTTCCAGGGTTTTTATCCTATGCTTCCCAAGAGCCGCTTTCAGCGTAGCGATGTCCTTTACCCCAAGGGCTTTGTATAGCCTGTAGGCCCGCTTGGGGCCTATTCCCTGTATTCTTGTCAATGTCCCGATGTCGAACGGGAACTTCTTCCTCATCTCTTCGTACTTCTGCATCTTCCCAGTCTTCGTGTACTCCTCGATCCTCTGGGCCATGGTCTTGCCTATCCCATTCAATTCCATGAGTCCCTCTACTCCTTTCTTCGCGAGTATGTCCTCTACACCCTCCTGCAGTGTCTCTATGGTCAGGGCGGCTCTCCTGTACGCCCTGATCTCGAAAATGCGTTTGTCGTCCTCTATCTCCATCATGTCTGCAATGGCGTTGAAGATGTCGGCTATCTTCTTGTTATCCAACTATGCACCTAAATGCTAACAGCCTTCCTGAGCTCTGTGTAAGTGCTGTATGAATATTCCTCAGGAATCTTATTGATAAAGACCTTCGCACCCTTGAAGTCAATGTCATTGCGCTTCCCCACTATCCTGCCGTCAGCGACATCCTTCAGTATCGCTTCCATGCTGGGATATTTGCTTTTCTCAAGAGAGTAAATCGTGCTGTTTTTGAAGACGAAACCCATGGAGCCTTTATGCTTGTCCACGAATGCGGAAGTCTCCTTTGTCTTAAAGACATCCGGGCCCTTCATCAATCTTGAGTTCAGTTCAAGTTTTGGGGAAGCGATCAGCAGGAAGCCATTTCTTCCGTCTATCCATGACATATCGAGAAAAGTCTCGAAGCCCTGCCTCTTCATGAAATCGATGGCCAGGGAGGACATCTTCCTGAGCTGAGGCCATGTCACATCTGTGCTCTTGTCCGGCACTTTCAGCACGACCAGGAAGAAATCGAGGCCTGAATTCTCGATGAATCCGCGCAGCAGGCCGCCTGCTTTCGATGAGGAAAAGCCCTTCCCATAGAACAGTTCTATGTCAGGCCTTGAAATGAACTTCCTTGATATGATGGCAAGCCTCGCAAGCGACTCTTCTGAAACTGCCGCTGCGACATTCCTGTCTGGATCGACAGGATCTATCACTATGAATCTCCTGCCGAATTTCTTTACCAGATTCTCGTCAGCAATCGAGAGCTTCCTGCTCCCCGGTTCCAGCACTGCTGGGAGCTTAAGGGTCGAGACGCCATCCATGAGTTTGGCCAGCGACCCGAACTGATGGACTAGCAATTCGCAGAGATATCCGGAGAATCCCCCGGTCTTTATCTCAGCCCCGTAGATGCTGTGCGCCTTTAGCAGGTATTTCAGGAGCCTGACCTCGTCTCTCTGCGCGTCTGTGAAATGCGAATTTATGAATTCTGTGTGCAGCGGCGTCCTGTCCACTGCCGTGGCAAGGTCCTCCGCGCTCTCTATCTTGCTTGCCGGAACTATGTCTGCCTTGAGCCCTGTTTTGAAATAGGCGCGGACATAGGGATGTTCTGCATACTTGATCTCGTATCTCTCCCCTGCCTTCCTGTCAACAAGCTTCTTCCCATATTCAACTCCCAAAGCCGCAAGCCTATCCTTCTTGTAGGCCTTGCTGAAGAGCATGAATATGTCTATGTCGCCGTCGCCCTTCAGGTTGGTGCTCCTCGCTATCGAGCCCACGACCTTTATCTCCACGCTCTTAGGCACGATCTTCCTCAGCCTCAGGGTTATCCTGTTGACGTTGGCTATGATCTCCTCGGCTTCGGCTTTGCTGGGCTTTATGTCTTCAAGGACACGTCTGAATATGCGCTTAGCCTTCTCTTCCCTTGCCTTATCCATATGGATAATATGAAAAGGAAACAGCTAAAAATCCAATCAAAGCGCTCAGCGCCTTGTGTTTGACCTTCTAGCCGACCTGAATCCGCCGCGATGCTGGAATCCGGAGGTTCTCTGGCCGCCGGAGCCTTGGTCATGGTGGCTGGGCCTGTGGGATGGGCCTCTTTCATTCCCGTAGCCTCCTCCCCCTCCTCTCTCCCTCTGTCCGCCAAACCTCTCTCCGAACCTTCCTCCTCCGCGGTTTCCAAATCTATCGTTCCTGTTGAAGCGCCCGCCGCCTCCGCCTCCTCTGCCCCTGAAGATGACTATATCCCTGTAAGGGCTTCCGTCAGGCGCGACCTTTTCGAACTTTATGTTGATCGAATCCTGTATGTCGGATATTATGTTCCTCTGGGCGTTGTTTATTATTGTAAACGATTTTCCGTCTGCATTCATCCTCGCTGACCTTCCCACCCTGTGGACATAGACATGGGGATCCTCGGGGACGTCAAAGTTTATTACGTCTGAAACTCCGAATATGTCGATGCCTCTTGCAGCGACGTTCGTCGCAATGAGGAATTGGCCGTGCGATTTGAATTCCCTTAGGGAATGCTCTCTCTTCGCCTGCGTCAGCCCCCCGTGCATCATGACAACGTTGAGCCCCTGCGACTTCATGCCGTCGTATATCGCATTGGCGGCGAACTTCGTCTGCGCGAAGATTATCGCCTTCTTTGGATTGTACTGCTTGATGTATGCGAGCAGGGTTGCGAACTTCATCCTGTTGTCTACCTCGGCGTAGAGGTGCTTTATTTTTGAAACAACTATGTCGTCCTCCTCGCCGATTCTGAGGAATACCGGGTCGTGCATGTGCCTGTTGGCTATGTTCCTGACCTTCTCAGGCATCGTTGCAGAGAAAATCATGGTCTGCTTCTCCTTCGGCGTTCTAGAAAGTATGAACTCAACGTCGAGTATGAAACCCATGTCCAGCATGGTGTCCGCCTCGTCGAGTACCAGGAACTTTATCTTCTCCAGATTGAGCGCTCCCCTTTCTATAAGGTCGATGACTCTTCCCGGGGTTCCTATTATTATGTCGGGATTCCTTCTCAGTTCCTGTACCTGCACGTTTATCGATGCTCCGCCATAGACGACAGCAACTCCCCTGTGACTGTCCACCGTGAGCTTCTTTGCCACGTCGGATATCTGCAGCGCGAGCTCTCTTGTAGGCGCAAGTATCAGCGCCTCAGCGTGAGGCCCTGGCCTGCTCCTCTGCCTTATTGGTATAAGGAAGGCGAGCGTCTTGCCTGTCCCTGTCTTTGCTCTCACCATTGCATCCTTTCCTTCCAAGGCTATTGGTATTGTCTGTTCCTGAACCTCGGTAGGATTGACGAAATTGTGTCTCTTTAATGCTTCCACTAGTCGGGGCTCTAGCCCCATTTCCGAAAACGCTTTCATTTCATTTACCTTTTAGAAAGCAAAATTAGTAGTATGCAAAACAAACTGCTATGCGAATAATTAGTAGCTTAATTCTGACTACTGTATCTGCTCTTCTTGATAATACTATGGCTGAATACCTATTTAAGGCTTTCTAGTGGGCCGCATTGAATCTAGCTTGAAGCGCTGCCCTTCCCATTCTTTTCAACTTCCTTTCTCCAGTACGCCATCCATTCTCCCATGGCATGGTGCCATCCTGTCGTCGCATTGAGCGTCTCCTCCCTTCTTCCCTCCCAAAGCCCAAGCTCCGCCTTCAGCCTCTTCATCGACTCTTCCTCGTACGCCTTGTATCGCGCGAGTTCCTCCTTTTCCAGGCCTTCCATCCTTCCCTCCAGCTCCCCTATCTTCTCTTTGATCCCCTTTGTCTCGTCCTTGTATCTCTTCTCGAAGCCCTCCCTGCTCTTTCTGCTCTCCCGCTCAAGAAGGTAGACATACAGCTTTTGATAGGCATCCAGCTCGTTGACGCTTACTTTTCCTATGAACTCATCAAGGCTCTTGCTGCCCTTAAGCTTCTCGGAAAAGGAGGAGAGCAACTCCTTTGCCTGATATTCTGCCCCTCTCAGTTTTCTGCGCATGGTTATCGAGATGTCGCCGTACGACTCAAACGGCCCGACGGCGTCGAACTGCCTTTTTGTCGCCGGATCAAGGAACGTCGAAACTAGGTTATAGTCGGCTTCCGCATCGAGCTTCTCCGGCTTTTTGAGATAGAACTGCACGGTCTCGTCAGCTGCCCCAAAGACTGTGTTGGTATGGGCTCCGGAAGACTTGCCCAGCTTTATCCAGAGCTTCTCGAGCTCCTCAGAGGCTGTCCATGAGTCGGCCCACGACCACATCCCTCCAGGCATCACCTTGTAGCCCAGTTCTTCAATCCGCTTGTTCACCCTCTCCCTGAAATGTCCGTCACCCTCACCGCTCTCCCTCCTGACAGTCTCCCCTGATTTGGGCAGACGCATATAGCCAACGAAGAAAGTGTCGACTGGAGAGCCTCCGAACATGTTGTACAGCTCGCAGTCCTTCATCGGTATTATTGTAACCTTGTCGGCAGATTCCCAGGAGCCCATCGTATGCGGCTCCACCATGTGGTTAAGCGAAAAGTGTATTGTCGGCCTGATGGGACTGGAGTACGTTATGCCTTTCGACGTGCTCATGTCCCCCGTAGTCGCCCTGACCAGCACAAGCTTCTCCGGAGTGAGGCCTCCTTTGAGGATGTTCAAGGCTGGTTCAACACGCTCCTTCTTGGCAAGAGCCTCCATGACTGAATACAAGAACCAGCCAGATTAATAAATTGATGCTAGGCAGGCTGTCAATATAAACGGCGTCATGCGTTGCCACTGCTTTATAGCTTTTAGGGAGCAATAAAGAGGTAAGGGCTCGTAGCGCAGCAGCAGCGCGTTTCGTTCGCAACGAAAAGGTCGCGGGTGCGAATCCCGCCGAGTCCAATAAACTCTTTGGGAAAGAGTTTAATCAGAAAGCTCTCATCAAATCCGGCGACAAGCCCGCAAGCGGGTCTGGGTGCGATTACGGGTCGGAAGCCGAAGGTTATAAAGTGTTTGCGTGCGAACGCCGCACGAAAACCGAATACAAAGAGTTAAAAGCGGAGCTGGACGCAAGTCTGCCTTATTTGCCTAAACATTACTTGGTGGATATTCGGAAACAGGTAACCGCGCAGTTCGTAAAGCGGTT
>DAHVAM010000022.1 GCA_027314605.1 Microcaldota archaeon | reverse complement strand
GGCCTGGCTTAAGATCCTGGATGTAGCCGCTGCCAGAGACAGGGGTCAGAGGGTATGAGCTCTGGAAGCTTAGCTGCACCTGCTGCGCGTCGACATTGCCCGTGTTCGTTATGGTGAAGTTCACCGGAACTGTCGTGTCTCCCGCATAGATAGCGTACTTGCCGCTGTTTATCTGGAAGATTGCAGACGGGGCTATCGAGATGTTAAGCGCCTGGTTTTTCGAGAACTGCTTCTGGTAGTTCGAGGTATAGTAGCTTATCGCCGCGTTTAGGCTCGCCTCGGTGCCGGAATAGTTGCTCGCGCTCACAAGCAAGGTTTCGGTTGCAGACTGGCCTGCAGGTATGCTTCCTATGAAGAAGTGGCGGATTGAGCTGAGGACGCTCACTCCCTGGACAGCTGACATGTTTACGCTGACGTTATTGGCGTTGCCGTAGCCGATGTTCTGCACGCTCAGCGTCAGCGACTGGTTGTATCCGCTGTAGAGAGTTGCCGGGTTTGCCGATACTATTGACACGATTATGTTGGGATTCTGCAGCCTGACACCTATCGTCTGGTTGAGGGTCTGGTTGTAACTCGTCCCCTGGTCTGATTCGTATGTGATGTGCAGAGGAAGGGAGTAGGTGCCGTTCGTTATGTGGCTGTTGGCAAGGTACGTCGCAGTAAGGCTCGATGATGCTCCGGCCGAAAGTGATCCTATGGAGAACTTCCTTGTTCCGGTGGCCGAGAACGCGCTCGTATTCAATGTCTCCACAGTTATGTTCCTCGCCGAGCCGTAGCCCGAGTTTATGATGGATAGGGAAACTGTGGATGAGCTTCCTGGAACTATGCTAGTCACAGTGGGGCTTATGCTGAGCTGCGGCGTGCCGTGGACATAGAATGTCAAAGGCATCACTGAGCTTCCCGTGACAGTTACGGCGATACCTGAAGCCATCTGTATTGTCTGGTAGTTAGCGACTAGGTTGAGGGTGTAATTGCCAGACGGGGTGTTCTTGGGTATGTGTATGTTGTATGTAAAGTAGGAGTTTAGTCCACCGTATAGCCCCTGGCCTATGCTGCCGATGAGGTATGGGTTTGACGGCGAGACGTTGAGTATCGGATAGCTGCCCTCAAGCTCCAGGTTGACATTGTTCAGCGACGAAGGGTATGAGTCGTAGAGTTGCAGGTTTATCGTAATGTTCTGCCCTGCGAATATTGGGTTGGGGTTTACCTGCAGGCTGTAAATCGAGAGCGCATCTATTGTAGATGACGAGCCCGCCGCCTGCGCGATCGCAGGCATTATCATCGCTGCCGCCAGGGACAGCATGATGCACATCGCTATTTGGTTTTTCATGGGATCACTTAAACATGATTTCATTCTATTGTATTCTTGAAGAGCCCGAAGCTCACTATAATTCCCAGTATCGCGAACGCTATTACGACTCCGAAGTCAAGAATTATATGGTTTAGCGGGAAGAAGCCGTTCAGCATGACGTCCCTTATCCCGTTCGTAGCGTATGTCAGGGGGTCGGCTGCATTGAACGGCTGCAGCCATGACGGGAATGACGATGCGGGAAAGAACGCTCCGGAAAGGAACCATGCCGGCATGGTTATGGTCTGGGCTATTATTGTATAGACTTCTATCGTCTTGATCCTCGAGCCCAGCATTATGGCTATACCGCTGAATGCCGCGGCTACGAAGACTATGAGCGGTATTATCCATATCAGGCCTGCGATCCCCATCGCTATGGATCCTCCGAGGAGGAACCCCAGAACGAGGGCGAGCAGGCCGTAGATTGTGGATTGGACAGTCCCGGAGAACAGCTTGCCTAGCACTATTGCGTTCTTGCTTATCGGCGTTATCAGGAAGGACTTGATGTTTCCCAACTGCCTGTCGACTATTATCGACATGCCTCCGCCGAAAACGCCTCCGAACGCTACAGACATCAGTATGACTCCGGCGATCAGGAAGTCGCGGTAGCTGCTATTGGTGCCCTGGGTTGAGACTGCGCTGACATCATTCTGTATCTGCACGTTGCTTGTCTGGCCGCTGAACTTCGAGACGGCATTGTCTATGAACGGGATGGCGACCCCTGTTTCCGAGAACTGGCTATTCGCATAGTAGATGTAGACGCTTGGCTGTCCGTTCTGCGTCTTGGGAAACGAGGGGAGGATGACAACCAGAGCGGAGACCGACCCGGCTCTCAGCATGTTTAGCCCCTCCTGCTCGTTCGTCACCGCTTTGATAGTCAGTGTGCTGCCGGACTGCAGGGTGTTGAGGAATTGAACCGACGTCGGACTATTTGCATAGTTTGCAACAGCGACAGGCACGTTGCTGATCCCGTTTCCCAGGTTGCCGAAGAAAATTATTATGATAAGGGGAAACATCATCGATCTGATGACGTTGGTCCTGAGGTTGCTCTTGAAGATGAGCATCTCCCTCGTGAATATTGTTATTGAATCGTAGAGCAGTCCCATATCATCTCCTTCCGAATCCGCCTACCTTTGTTATGTTCTTCTCTCCCTGCTGCGCACCTGTCGCATCCCTTATGCTGGCGCCTGTCAATTTGATGAATACGTCGTCCATGGTTGGCAGGTGTATCCCTATCGTCTGCACATTTACCTTTTCCTTCTTCAGCTCCTCCGATATCTTTATCAGCTTGTCAAGTTGCTTGTCTTCGATCGGCGCGACGAGCGTGCCTTCCTTGTTCTGAACCTCGAGCCCGAACTTCGATTTAAGCATCTTTGTGACTTTTAGAACGTCGTCTTCGTCTACCTTTATGCTGAGAAGGTTGCCTTTGGCGACGAGTCGCTTGAGTTCGGATGCCGTCCCTATGGCCATCACCTTCCCGTGGTCTATCACCGCGATCCTGTCGCAGAGCTGGTCAGCTTCCTCCAGGTATTGCGTTGTGAGTATCACTGTGATCCCGGCCTTGTTGAGCCGCTTTATCTCCTGCCACATCCCAACCCTGCTCTGGATGTCCAATCCTGTCGTAGGCTCGTCCAGTATCAGTATCTTTGGCTCCTGTATCATTGATTTGACCAGATTAAGACGGCGCTGCATTCCTCCGGAGAAGGTTCCGGCTGCGACGTCTCCGAATGAGGTCAGATTCGCTTCCTGGAGTGCGTGGCCAACCTTCTGCTCTATCCTTTCCTCTGGTATGTGGTAGAGCCTTGCGAATATCCTCAGGTTTTCACGCGCAGTCAGATAGCTGTCCACGACTGTTTCCTGGGTCATGAAGCCTATCATCGACTTTATCTCCTCGCCGTCCTCTGCGTTGTCTATGCCCTCTATTATTATCTTGCCGCCGGTGGGCTTCAGCAAGCCGAGGATCATGTTCAGCGTTGTCGTCTTGCCGGCGCCGTTGGGCCCGAGTATTCCGAATATCTCTCCCTTTTTAATCTTGAAGCTGATCCCCTTCACCGCCTCGAAGTCGCCGAACCTCTTCTTCAGATCGGATATCTCCACGGAGTACTGCTCATTCGAACTCATAGGCTATCAACTTCTTTATGTTCCCTACATTCTTTGCCATTACCTTCCGTGCCCTTGCTGCGACTTTCATGCCCTCCTGCGTAACAGTGTACTCCTTCTGTACCTTGGAGCCAGAGAGGCGCGACCTGCCCTCTACCAGGCCCTTGGCCTCCAGGGAGTTCAGGGTGTTGTATATCTCGCTCTTCTTGACATCCTTGAGGATGCCGAAATTGACCTTTCGCAGCTTCTTGTAAAGATCATACGGGTATGTTTTCTGCCTGCCGACTGCATTGAGTATCACAAACTTCAGTATTCCGCTTTTGAATGAGTTGTCTATGTATTTGTGCACATCAAGCTCGATTTCGTCCTCCATCATTCCACTAGTCTAAATTTAGACTATTCTAAATATATTCTAATATCTATTTATATCCATGCGTTTTGGCCGGAGAGCCCCTGGATATAAAATATTAATACTTATGCAACGAGAGTAATAGCATGATCCATTACGATGAGATAGAGGAGAAATGGCAGAAGCGGTGGCGCGACGCGAAGATTTTCGAGGGAGACGTCAATAACAACAGGCCATATTTCATTACAGCGGCATTTCCTTACCCTAACGGCCCGCAGCACATAGGCCACCTTAGGACTTATGGGACAGCAGACGTCCTTGCGAGGTACAAGAGGATGCAGGGATTCAATGTCCTGTACCCGATGGCATTCCACGCGACAGGCACACCTGTACTGGCATTTGCAAAGAGGATAAAGGCAGGAGACAGGAGCCTCGTCGAGGATCTGAAGGTGTTTCATATACCCGACGAGGACATAGCCAAGATGACTGAGCCCATCTTCATTGCGAACTACTTCATAAACGAGATACAGAGAGGCATGCAGAAGGCAGGGTACAGCATCGACTGGAGGAGGAAATTTATCTCGATAGAGCCTTTCTTCAGCAAGTTCGTGGAATGGCAGTTCGGCATCCTGAACAGGAAAGGCTACCTTACTGTTGGAAGGCATCCGGTGGGATGGTGCCCGAACGAGAACAACGCCGTTGGCATGCATGACACGAAGAGGGACATGGAGCCGGAGATAGAGAAAGTCACTGCGATAAAGTTCAGGGTTGAGGGGCTGGATGCATACGCGGTCTGCTCGACGTTCAGGCCGGAGACGATACACGGAGTCACCAATCTTTTCGTTGATGAGAATGCGAAGTATGTCATCTGCAGAATTAACGGCGAGAAGGATGAGAGCATACTTTCAAAGGCGGCGGCCGCTGACTTGACATACCAGATGAAGATAGATGTTACCAGGGAAATTGAGGGCAAGGAGCTCCTCTCCAGGAAATGCATAAATCCAGCTACAGAAGCACAGATACCAATCCTCCCGGGGTTTTTTGTCGATGAAAAAAGGGGAACAGGAATTGTCATGAGCGTGCCTGGCCATGCTCCTTTCGATTATGTCGCAATAGAAAGGCTTAGGGCAAGCGGTTATGATGTTGGGGGAATCACGCCAATCAAGGTCATAGAGGTAGACATAGGAAAATCGCTGGGCAAGGGGGAGGCGGGAAAAATGCCTGCAAATACTGATATTCCTGCACTTGCCTACCTGGAGACGCTGGGCTACGATTCATCATCAAAGAACGACGTGATAGAGCTCGCGACAAAGCTGCAATACAAGGAAGAATCGCACTGGGGCAAGATGACAGTGAAGGGATACGAAGGAATGGGGGAGGTTGAGGCCAGGGACAAGATAGGGAAGTTGCTTGAAGGCAAGAAAACGGCATTCGACCTCTACGTCCTGATGAATGAGGACAGGGTGTTCTGCAGGTGCGGCTTCGCGGTGGTCGTGAAAGTGGTCGACAACCAGTGGTTCATAAATTATGGGGATCAGAAGTGGAAGAATGAGGTTAAGGAGCATTTCAAGAGCATGAATGTACTCCCTTCTGGGATTAGAAATGCGTTGGACGCGGCCATAGACTGGATAGACCTCCGCGCTGTCGTAAGAGCACAGGGGCTGGGCACAAAGTTCCCGTTTGACAAGGAGAAGATAATAGAGTCGCTCTCGGATTCCACCCTATACATGTCATTCTATACCATTTCAAACGTCATCCGTGAAGTGGATGTAGAGAGCCTCAAGCCCGAGTTCTTCGATTACGTTTTCCTTGGAACGGGAAGCATCGATGATGTCTCTAAGTCGACAGGCATAGATTACAAAGTCATGCAGAAATGCAGGGAATCGTTTGACTACTGGTACAGGGAAACCTCCAGGCACTCCGGCCCTGACCTTATCTTCAACCACCTGACCATGTACATCTACAACCATGTTGCAGTCTTTGGCAAGGAGAGGTGGCCGAAGCAGATAGTGGTCAACGGTGTTGTGCTCAGCGAAGGCGAGAAGATGAGCAAGAGCCTCGGCAACCTGACGCCTCTGATGGAAGGCCTTCAGAAGTATGGAGTAGATCCGCTGAGGGCCGTGGTGGTTGCCGGAGCAGACCTTATAAGCGACTCCGATTACAGCGACGAGGCGGTGAAAGGGGTAAAGGAGAGATTCGAGTTTCTCTCAGAGCTATGCATGAACATCGAAAGCTACGAGACGGGAGAACTGAGGAACATCGATTACTGGCTTTACTCAAAACTGAACAGGAAGATAAAGGCGGTAACCGGTGCCCTTGAAAAGCTGGAGCTCAGGGATGCGTTCACAAACATACTCTACGGCTCGGTTCTTGAGCTCAGGAGATACCTTGCAAGAGGAGGAAAGAACGGGATAGTCATGAAGGACTACCTATCAAACATCGCGCTGCTGCTGCAACCGATAGCCCCTCACGTCTCTGAGGAACTGTGGCATATGCTGGGCAACGAGACCTTCTCCTCGCTCGAAAAGTGGAGGAGTGCTGATGAATCGATGATGAGCGACAAGATAGAGACAGGGGAAGATCTTGTCAATGATCTGATAAAGGACGCGAGGGAGGTCATGGAGCTGATCTCGAAGAAAGGGGGCCAGAAAGCCAGCACTGCCAGGATAATAGTTGCTGATGACTGGAAAAGGCTTCTGAGCAATGCCATGGCCAAGGAGAAGAACGTATCAAGCGTGATGAAGGCCGCGAGGGAGATTGAGGGCATGAACATGGAGAAGGCTGCGAAGTATGTGAACAGCCTTGCAAAGAAGATGGAGAGCCTGCGCGCAGGCGAGCTTGCTCAGGAAGACGAGTTCAAGGTTTATTCTGAGGCGAAGGAATACATCGAGGGAATGCTTGGCATAGGAATTGAGGTCGAGATGGAATCTGGGTCAGATTCCCCAAGGGCCGAGCGCGCCATGCCTCTCAAGCCAAGCATAGATGTTAATTGAATGCGCTCATGCCTTTGAGGCTGTGAAGAACTCCTTCTCCTTTATGAGGCCATCCCTTCTTGCGCCTATCGCTTCGACTATTGCAGAGCCTACCAGCGAGATCAGGAGGTTGATGCCTATTGCTATCAAGCCTATGTAGACCAGACCCCAGCCTGTTGCGAAGTCGGAGGTCGAGAGCGCGCTGAAGTGGTTTGCAGCAAGGACAAGCCATATTCCAGATATGAGGCCTGCGGCCCATCCCAGGGTCAGCGGTTTCCAGTCAAGCCTCCTCGTAAACAATCCGAGGAACACGGCAGGAAGGAGCTGAAGTATTATGATTCCTCCGAGAAGCTGTAATTGTATGGCGTATGTCAGTGGAGCGACGAAGACGAAACCCAACGCTATGAACTTGAGTACTGCTGAGAGCCACTTTGCAAGCCTTGTCTCGTTGGTCTTGCTCATCTTCGGGTTTATCTCCTTTGCGACATTCCTTGTGAGGAGGTTTGCGCCTGCTATCGCCATCAGCGCAGCAGGTACCATTCCGCCTATGAATATCCCCAAGAGGCAGACGCCTGCGAGCCATCCAGGAAGGACGCTTACCACAAGTGCAGGGACTGTAAGGAGGCCGTTTCCTGTGCTCTTTACTATCTGGAGTGCGCCAGGCACAGCGTATATGACTATGCCGAAGAGTGCAAGAAGAGCCAGCCCTATCGAGTATATTGGAAGCAGTGAAAGGCTCCTTCTGAGGGTCTTCTTGTCCTTGGCCGCGAGGCTTCCGTTTATTATGTGCGGATAGAGATAAAGGGCGAACGCGCTGCCTAGGAAGAGCGTGAAGAAGGCCGGCACGCTGGCCGCCGGAAGCGTTGAGTACTTCGCAGCCGACGCTACCGAGAATGCTTTGGTGAAGCCGCCGTATGATAGGAGCACCGCTACTATCACGACTATCACTGTCAGGAAGATCAACATGTCCTTGAAGATCGACCCGAGGGTGACTCCCCTGAGGCCGCTGGTGAATGTGAATGCCGCGAGTATTAGGAATGATATGACAAGCGCTATCTCGGTTACGAGGTGGGCATTCGCAATCCCGTAGAGCATTATAGTGAGCACGGCCTGCATGCCTGCGATCTGCAGTGCTATGTATGGGAGTATTGCAACAACGCCGGTTATTGCAAGTATTATTGCCAGGAACCTGCTGTTGAACCTGTCCTTTACGAAATCAGAGGCAGTAACATAGCCCCTGTTCTTCGAGACCTGCCAGAGCCTTGGCATCGTCAGCATGGCTATGCCGAAGACTATAGCGACGTAGGGGACCGCATAGAATGCTATGGAGCCGCCTGCAAAGGCGAGCGAGGGCACAGCCACGAACGTGTATGCGGTGAAGACGTCGGCGCCTATGAGGAACCAGCTGATGTAAGGCCCGAGCATCCTCCCGGCGAGGCCCCACTGTGCAAGATCGTTGAGGTTTCCCTTCCTCCATCTGGAGCCGTAGAACCCTATGTATACGAATATCACGAAGAGAACCAGGAATATTACGAGTCCGAAAATATCGAGAAGCATGGTCTTACCCTATTTGTCTATCAGCAGCGCGGCAATCACGAAGCAGATGGCCGTGATGACAAGCATCGCCATCTGGAACCAGTAGAAGAACGGAAGGCCGGAAAACTCCGGATTGACCACATTGTAATATGGAACGTCAAAGTAGACTGCGAAAGGTATGAGAATAAGTATAGCTGCAACTATCTTGTTCGCGGTTTTACCCAAATCTATCCCAGTTATTAATAAAATGGAAGGATTTATAAATATAATCGAAAAATCGGCGACGTGCGAGAAATAATAGACAGGGCGGAAAGCCAGTAATGCAGGCGAAAAGCCCCAATCCGGGAGAGAAGTAGGACTTCTTGCACAACGCCGGGAAACCATTCCTGTGCAATTGATTGTTTGGAGTTTGCTTTCCGCTGCAGGCCGTTCTCCCTTGCAAGATCTACAAGGCCCGCACGGTCAGCCGTCTATGCCCAGGTTTGCGATTGAGCTGAGCCTCCTGAAGAAATCGACCTGCGGGAGCGCCTTTTCCTCTATGTAGCTTCTCGGGAGCCGATTGCCCTGCGCCATCTTGTAGTAATATTCGTAACTCCTTTTTATGTGCGTCCTGACGTCTTCGTCAGGGGACGCGCCGGCCTCTATGGCCCTTCTGAACGCATCCGCCCTCTTTTCCATTGGAAGGGGGTGGTTGATTATGAACATGAGGAGCGGGACGTGCTTGTAGTTGCTATCCCCATAGTTTGCCTCAACAACGCCTTTTGGAGTGCCATCCCTGAGAATCTGGGTGAACTCCTCCATCCGGCCTAGCTTGAGGGCCGTCTTGACCTCGGCGACGGCTTCCTTCGGTTGGTTGACATTCCTTTTTACTTTTACAAGACTGACTGTCATTCCATCTCCTCTCAGATTACAGTTTTATTTTCAGATATAAAAAGATTTTGAGAGCAACGAGAGCAACCTTTACCTGCATCAGTTCTGCCTCTGCGCCTCTTTTAGCCTCTTGCTTATCGCCATGTCAAATACCTGGCTTCCATAAAAAGCCACTGCCATTTCATCTATGACATGGCTTGAGAGGTGAGGATTGCGCAGTAGGGAAAGAATCGCATCCTTGAAATCCGGATCAGATATGCTCTGCCCGAGGAGACTCTGTATGCTATGGTTTTTTGTGGTCTGAGCCAGTTTGGCTATCTCCCCAATGTCGCCGGAAAGGAGCACTGAGAGCTGATCCTCTTCGCTTGTTTCGGTGGCCTTGGTTGTGTGGCTTTCCTTCTGCTCCTTGCCTGGCAGTATTCCGAGGCTTCTGAGTCTCTGCCTTATGAACCCGGGAGAGAGCCCATTGTTGTAAATCGTGACATAGGTCTTGCCTCCGTCAGGGTTATAGTACCATTTCCGATCCCCCTTTGTCTCCGATCTAAAGCCCAGCTTGTCCAGCATGGCGGCGAACTCGCTTGTGCTCAGCGATCTTCCGCTCCGGGCCAACTGTTTTAAGTCCTGCGCCGCTCTTTCGAAGCGATTGTCTTCAGGAGAGAGGCTTTTTATTTTGTTCATTTTATCAAACCGTTCAATATCCATTCGGGGCTACTATTGTTTTGCATAAACCGCTAAAACTAGGATTTATGCAACTACTGCAAAAGCAAAATGCTTGCGCTGGCCTCGAGAAAGAGTAGTCTTGCGCAAGTTGTCTTCTGCATTTTGATACGTTTTCTAGTAAGCAAGGAGCTTATTTAAGGATTTTGTATAAACTACAATCCGGCCGACTGCCCTCCCTGGTATTCTGTCTGCCTTAGCCCAAGCCTGCTGTAGAGCGCCTTAGGGATGGCCTCCGATGCGAGCTTGCAATGGAAGAAGAAGTTCTGAATAGGGTCTGTTATGTCAACCATGTTTCCCCTTGAGAGGTCGGTCACCAGCTCCAGCAGCGCGCTGCCCCTTATTCCGAAATGCACAGTGGAGCCTGTCCTCTTGAATTCGAATGGGAGAAAGCCTATGGAGGCATCGCCGTTTCTGACTGCGGCTAGAGGCACCCTGTCCGGATCCTTCTGGAATACTATGTCGTCGCTGTCCTTGTTCTCCTTAGTCGAGATCGCTGACTGCACCAGGTAATCCATGTATTTTGGGGGGAGTGTCAGCTTTATCAGCCTGCTCATCTCTGCCTTGGTTGCGAATTCTGAGCGCCACACAGTCCAGAGCAACGAGGTCTTCAGCCATGTCATCCTGAGCAGATTTATGTCGTCTGAAAAGTTGACACAGGTTCTGTTAAAGGTAAGCAGATCAGGCGCGAAGGCGATGAAGTAGCAGGGATTGCCTTGCTGGTCCACGAGGATGTTGAAGCCTTGCCGGAGCGGAACTAGCTTGGGCTTTTGGCCTGTGCCCATGTTGTGAGAAGACACCGAAAGTATCTGATCGTTGAACCAGCCCACCATCTCCGGAGAGATGCCATATGCGCCACTGGGGCCTCTCTTTACCTCCTTCCCCTTCATCTCCTCCAATCTTGCCGACGTGCCCTGCTTGACCTCGAATACAACAATCTCGCGGTACATCTCCGGGTCTGCATTCCTCGGGTCATACCTGAGTGCGAACCTCGGGTTTCTCGATATCCACTTGTCCCTGTCACTTTTTTCCCTGCCTATGCCCATGTTTATTTGCGCGTTTCCGTTGGTCAGCCTCTGGGCATTTATCATGCTCTGCGCCTCGGCACTGTTGCACCTCCTGAATAGGAATTCTGCATCAGCCCTCAGGTCTCTCTCCCCAGGGGCAATGTCAGCCCCGTGATGCGTGATTTTACTGCCTGGTGTTTTCACAGAACTAGACATTATATCCCATAGAATTAGGGCGTTCCACCTATTTAACAGTAATCTCTCCCCCAGTTATGCCCAAAAGCCTGCTGCTTTTGGAGGAGCCTTTCCCATTATCAAGAGCCAGGGAAAAATTTCTCGAGGCCCTCCCCCTTCCGCTATGCCCCAGGTTACTCTCTTTTTGCATCCTTGCAGGCTCTTTCGACAGCGTCTTCAAGGCTTCCGAGCTTGAAATGGTTATTAATATTTTTTTGGTTTATAGCCACTATGCAATTGCCATCCCTGAGGACTGCCGTTGTAGTAGAATTAAGATCTCTTTGCTGCTTTTCTGCATAGTAGCCGACAGTGCCTAAAAGCACGGCACACCCTAGAGTCAAGCCAAGTGCCACTGCGTGCTTGCCAAATGTTTTTCCAGCCCGTTCCACAACCTGATAAGCTATAATACCACAATAGGGGTTGGCGTTTTTTCCTATATGAATCTTGTCTTTGAAGATCGACAATTGCCGCTCTGCGTGAAAACATCTGCAGCGGCAGCAGACCAAGTTTTAAATAAACTGGCATCTTATGTGAACTGGTGTTCTATTTGAGGAAGGAGGTTTTCAGCTCAAGCATAAGCTACATGCAGATCATAGACCAGAATGGAAACGCCGACATGGATCTCTTCCCCAAGGATCTCAGCGACGACAAGATCGTGGAGATGTACAAGAACATGCTCTTCGCCAGGGCTCTCGATGCAAAGGTTCTAAGCCTGCAGAGGCAAGGAAGGGCGGTCACATACGCACCGCTTGTCGGAGAGGAGGCGACGCAGATAGGCAGCGCGATGGCGATGTCGGACAAGGACATCTTCGTGCCCTCGTTCAGGCAGCATGGAGTTTTCCTTGTAAGGAAGCTTCCAATGGAACTGATGTTTCTTTACTGGAGGGGATTCGAGGAGGGGAACATGATGCCAGAGGGCGTCAATGGCACCCCGATAATAGTGCCTGTGGCAACGCAGGTTCCCCATGGAGTGGGAATCGCCTTTGCGCAGAAGTACAAGAACACCGGCGCGTCAGTTGTGGCTTACGTCGGAGACGGAGGGACATCCGAAGGAGATTTCTACGAGGCGATGAATTTTGCAGGAGTATGGAAATTGCCTTTTGTGCTGATAATAGAGAACAACCAGTGGGCCATTTCAGTTCCCAGGAAGGAGCAGACTGCCGCAGGCACGCTGGCCCAGAAGGCAATCGCCGCTGGAATCGATGCCGTGCAGGTTGACGGGAATGACGTTGTTGCAGTTTACAATGCAACAAGGGAGGCGCTGGCAAAGAAGGTGCCCGCAGTGATAGAGTGCGTGACCTATAGGATGAGCTTGCACACTACGGCTGACGATCCCACAAAGTACAGAAGCGATGCAGAGGTAGAGGAATGGAAGGCAAAGGACCCTATCCTTAGGATAAGGAATTATCTGGCAAAGAAGAACCTCTGGAATGACGGCTTGCAGAAGCAGACCGAGGACGAGCAGCTGAAGAAGATAGACGAAGCAGTGGAAAAGGCTGAGGAATTCAAGCCAGATCCTAGGAGCATATTCGAGCACGTCTACAGCTACATGCCTGAGACGCTGAAGGAGGAGCTTGACGCAGCTGGATCTGCGAACTGGTGGCAGCAATGATGGCAAACATGGTCACAGCGCTTAACAGTGCCTTGGAGCAGATTATGAAAGAGAATGAGAACGCAGTTCTGCTCGGAGAGGACATAGCCAAGGATGGCGGAGTGTTCAGAGTGACGGACGGGCTGTTGCAGAAATTCGGCGAAAGGAGGGTGCTTGACACGCCGCTTGCAGAATCAGGAATACTCGGGACCTCGATAGGAATGGCACTAGCGGGGCTGCACCCCATACCCGAGATACAGTTCGCCGGATTCATGTTCCTCGGGTTCAGCCAGTTGGTAAACCACGCGTCGAGGTACAGGTCAAGGACGAGGTCCGCATTCTCTGTCCCCATGGTCGTGAGGACTCCGGTAAGCGGAGGCGTGAGGACCCTTGAACACCATTCAGAGAGCCCTGAGGCGTATTATTCGCACATGGGAGGCCTGATAGTCGTGGAGCCGTCAAATCCGTATGATGCGAAAGGGCTTTTGATAAAGGCGGCGCGGATGAACGATCCTGTCGTATTCCTTGAGCCGACAAAGCTCTACAGGCTATTCAAGCAGGAAGTGCCTGAAGAGCCTTACGAGGTGCCGATAGGAAAGGCCAATGTGATACAGCAGGGAGAGGATCTTACAATAATAACTTATGGGACGATGGTCCCGGTAGTAAAGAGTGTCGTTGAGAGGAAGAAATTGAACGCGGAGATCATCGATTTGAGGACGATCAATCCCCTTGACGAGGCGACGTTCATAGAGAGCGCAAAGAAGACAGGAAGGGTTGCAATAGTGCATGAAGCCTCGCTTAGCTTCGGAGTGGGCGCGGAGATCGCCGCAAGGATAGCTGACAAGGCGATTTTCGAACTGCAGGCGCCGATAGTCAGGGTGGCCTCTGCCAGCCTGCCGTATCCGTTCCCAGGCTATGAGAACTACTATATACCAAACGAAGTCAAGGTTTCGCAAGCTCTTGACAG
>DAHVAM010000021.1 GCA_027314605.1 Microcaldota archaeon | reverse complement strand
ACGACAAGAAGGGTAAACCGCTCGAAATAGAGATACTTGAAGCTAGCAAGACGGCAATGAAGATGATGAGCACAATCATGAGTGGCAAGAAGCGCGTGGCTGTTGCGGCCATTTAGGATTGAATGGAAAACAGGAATAAGAGACATAGGGTTACAATAACAGTAAGCGACAGCGAGTTAGATGCGCTTGAGGATTCTCTGATAGTGTGGAATCTCTGCAAGAAGCACAACGCCATGACTTTTGATTTCAAAACTGGAAAATCAAGGACAGAGCAAGAGATATTCAAGATGCAGGATGAATGCACGGCATGCCAGAAGCAGAAGAAGCAGATATTCAGGAAGGCATGGAGTGTAACTAGCAGGTTATTTGAGGCTAGGCATAAGAGCTAAAACCGCGATTTCCGAACCCTGGCTTGTCCTCGTAAATTGAATTTGCAGGGGGAGAGATTCGAACTCTCGAAGGCGCTAGGCCACAGGATCTTAAGTCCTGCGCGTTTTTCTGTGGCACAAGATGCCAAACCAGGCTCTGCCACCCCTGCTTGATGGGTTATTGGTGGGGTTAGATATTTATTACTAAGGAGGCCAGGAAGCCGGCCGAGCTAGGCTATCGTGTGCTTCACGCATACATGGATTGGTCGGTTGGCGGCGCCGGTGGTGTCGTGTTCATCTGGTCCTGGTGCTCCTTGAGCTTCTTCACCATGTCGCGTATCTTGGTCTCTACGAGCTTCGCCTCCTTGTGAAGTTCCTCAAGGTCTATGTTCATGTTCAGTATCCTGTTGAGTCCGGTTATCGCGAGCTCCGCGTACCTTGGATCCATTATCGCAGGGTTAACCTCCACGAGTATGTCCAGCATAGGAATGTTGTAGTCTTTGGAGTAGTTGAGCAGTGACGCGCTGACTCCGGCGATCATCCCTTCCTCTATCGGCTTTATGCCCCTGCCTACGGCTGTCTTTGCTATGCCCGGATCGGAAGACGTGACGTATATCTTGTCAGTAGGCTTGTTGGAAGGCAGGCCGCCGACAGAGACTATCTTCGATATGCCGTACTTCCTTGCGAATGAAAGGGTCTCCTGCGAGAGCTGGTTTATTAGATTCGGAGGTATCGTGAATTCGGCCATGAAGAGTATCATCTTCAACTCGTCGCTCTTGTAGATCCTTGCGGGGAACATGGGAATTGCGCCGTGTATGGCCGTTATGGGAGGGAAATAATCGCTCTCTATCCTGCCTACGACTTCCATCTTCAGTTTCTCTATTATGTAGCTGCCTGTCATTGCGCCCACGAGCCCTACTCCGGGAAATGCCTCCAGAAGCGTGTATCCCTTGAGGTTCTGCTCTTTTAAAAGTCGGATCTGTATCATAAAATCATTTGATATAGAATTGGCTAAGTTTATTAATGCTTCCTCCATTGACTGATGGAAATTTCCGCACCCCGTTGATTTTACGTCGGCTCCCTCGTTATATATTAATCTCGGAAGACCGACGATAAATATAAAAGGGTATCTATCTTAGCTTATATCGGTGAATTTGATGGCAGAAAGAATGACAAGCGAAAAGATCTCTAGGCAGGACGGATATCTGTACTACCTTGGGAAGGACGGCTATGTTTGGAGAACACCTATGAAGAACAACCCTCGCGGAAGGAAGTCAAAGGAGGGAAGCGAGAAGGTGAAGAGACAGGATGGATACCTCTACTTCATAGACAAGAGCGGATATGTAGCAAGAACAAAGATGAACAGAAGGGGAAGGATGAGGAAAAGATAATTCCCAGTCTTTCTTTTTGTTTTGTTTTTGGCATTTGTTTTATTTGAGCCTTTTTTCTTTTCCTGCGGTTTATGATTGGGCCTGTTTCAGTATTGGAAATTCCAGGAGCGTGCAAGCGTAGGCCAATGCGCCATAGTCAAGAAGTCGGAAACAGTAGCGCTTTTCGGCCTGGAAGCGCAGCGTCAGAATGTCTCCACTTTTGGCCATTCGATCTGTTCCGTGAATCTTTCTTCCGAGGCGCCGCCGACATAGCTTAGCCTGCTAAGCACCAGGACGAGCATGTTGACGAGGAGTATGATGGTGACGTAGAGGAAATAGTCGGGAGCGCCGGTGCTCGTGGTGCTGACGTACTCGTAGGAGAAGAAGACAGCCATCATGAAGAGCACGGCCACGGAGACGCCGAACCTCTTCCCGGAGTTGCTGAGCACCGAGATGCTCGATATGAAGCCCATTACCACGAATGCCATGTTGAGGAGTATGACCTCAGAGCCGTAGGTGAGCTGTTTCAGGAAGCCGCTAAGGCCCAGGTGATTGATCTGCGTGGTTATGAGAGATACCTGCGGATAGATGAAATAGAATATGAGGAATGAGTTTACAATGAACAGCGCAGAGGCTATGTAGGTGAATCTGTTGGGTGTGAATTTTGTAATCTTGCTTGGCTGTCCTGCACGGCTAAGGTCCTCAAGGCAGTACTCCTGTTTCCCGTATTCGATAAGGTCAGCGTAGCAGAAGTACCTCTTGCAGTATGAGCACTGCGCGTACGCTGGCCTCCACGGATGATTGAAGCACATCTGGTCCTTTGGCAGCGCCTGTTTTGGCAGCTGCTGAGGCGCCTGCGCTGCCTTCTCCTTTGCTATGAACAGCGGGCTTACCTTGACAGGCGCCTGGCCTGGAGCCTGCTGCCCAGATGCGGAATCCGCAGGATTCTGGACAGCATTGTCGGCTATTCAGTGCACCCCTTCATTCGAACTTGCTGGCTGCGCGCCTTTCTGCCTCCCTTGCCTTCTTTTCAAAGATCCCCCTGTGCTTTGCGCAGCTTATGCAGTAATAGACCTTTCTCCTTGTCATGAACCTTACGTTGTTCATGCTGCTGGGTTCAGTGCCATACCTTACCATCTTTTCGTAGACTATGCCCTTGCTCCTTGGAACCCTCCTTCCGCAACTGTCGCATACTACCTGTGACTCGCTTCCTCTCATCAAAACTACCTGTTTCTCAGTATCTAAGCTACGAAAAGGTTAATAGACCTTGGGTAGGGAAGATATATTCCGAAGTGGTTTAATGAAGATACTGGCGATAAGCGACGTTGACGGAGGAGCGGAGAAGGTCGCTGATGCGTTCGAGAGCACAGGAGTAAGCATAATCGCAAAGGAGGAGAGGATAAGCATGAGGGAGCTTGGGGAAAGGGTGCTTACGGCATTCGACAAGGGATATGATTACGCAATAGTGGTTACGAGGGACCACATAAGCGCCATGATTGTGTTGAATAAGATGAACAATATAAGGGCAGCGCTCTGCGACACCGACGAGGATGTCAGGCTGTCAAGGAACAACGGCGCAAATGTACTGATCGTAAAGCCTTCGCAGAAAAGATTTGACTACCTGTGCGGCATAGTTGCACAGCAACAGCAGCCTGCAAAGCAGGATAAGAAGCAGCAGGCCGAGCAGAAAGCGCAGCAAAGGCAGGAGGAAAGGCCAAGGAAACAGGCTCCGGTTGTCGAGGACAAGGAAGATGGGGAATACGAGGACTACGAAAAAAGCGGAGGAAAGGGGATCGTGGGAAAGCTTAAAGACAGCCTTGGGATCGTAGACAAGAAGTAATCATGGCGCAGTATGCCCTGAAATCCAGGCGCGCGCCGATAGTGAGATTGCCAGGCTGTATGCCATCGGGTATTCAGTTGCGGGCTGAAGCTTCAGCACTGGCATGCGACGCCAGGACCATACACGTCAGAAGGGAATAAATACTTTGATATCGGTAATGCATCATGGATCCCGAGTGCAGAAACATCTCCAAGCTGATACTGCCTGCAATAAGGGCTTCTGTTGCACAGATAATGCGCGAGGAATACAATTACAGGCAGAACGAGATTGCGGAGAGGCTCGGCGTTGTGCAGGTTTCAATAAGCAAGTACCTCAACAGGAGGTATTCCGGGGAGATAGAGAAAATAAGGAAGTACATAGACGAGCGTGGGCTGAGCAAGGGGATAGTCAGCAACATAGTGAGGGGAGAGCCTAGCGATGCGATCGGCAGGGAGATAGACAGCCTTTGCAGCAGCATCGCAAGGGAGATGTCATGATCATGTTTGGTGAAACGAATGCCTGAAGAACTGGACCCGTTCAAAATAAGCCAGGAGCAGCTGGATACCGCTGCGGAATTGATGAAGCTGGACAAGGAGGCTCATGCGATCCTCAGGGAGCCGAAGAGGATAGTGACTGTGAACATACCAGTCAAGATGCGTGACAATTCAACTAAGGTCTTCACAGGATTCAGAGTCTTATACAATGATGCAAGAGGGCCGGGAAAGGGAGGCATAAGGTTCCATCCGCAGGAGAACATAGACACAGTCAAGGCGCTCTCCGCATGGATGACGTGGAAGTGCTCGCTCGCGAACATACCTTTCGGAGGAGCCAAGGGAGGAGTCATATGCGATACCAAGAGCATGAATGGCATAGAGCTGGAGAATCTTTCAAGGGGATACATGAGAGCGATAAGCAGGTTCATAGGACCCAGGGTCGATGTGCCTGCCCCCGATGTCTACACCACGCCGCAGATAATGGCGTGGATGATGGACGAATACAATGAGATCGTAGGCCACGATGAGCCTGGAGTCATAACAGGCAAGCCCGTAGGCATCGGAGGATCTGAGGGGAGATTCGATTCTACCGCCATGGGAGGCATGTATGTATTGAGGGAGGCGGCGAAGCTCAGGAAGCTAGACCTCAGGAAGGCGAAGATAGCGATACAGGGATTCGGAAACGCTGGCAAGTTCGCCTTCGAGATCGCCACGAAGCTTTCCAAGGCGAAGGTCGTCGCGATAACAGACTCGCAGGGAGGGGTCTATTCGGAGAAGGGTCTTGATTACGGCAAGCTCTCCGCAATGAAGGAGAAGACAGGAACAATCAAGGATTACAAGGGCGCCGAGGAGATAACTAACGAGGAGCTGCTCGAATTGGATGTGGATGTCCTTATACCTGCAGCCATAGAAAACCAGGTCACGAAGAAGAATGCAGACAAGATAAAGGCAGACATTGTCCTGGAACTGGCGAATGGCCCTGTTACCCCGGAAGCTGACAAGATACTCTTCGAGAGGGGCATACTCGACATGCCAGACTTCCTCGTCAATTCTGGCGGGGTGATAGTCTCGTACTTCGAGTGGGCGCAGGACATGGATGGATATTACTGGGACGAGAAGGATGTTTACCAGAAGCTCGACAAGATAATAACGAAATCGTTCAATGATGTGATCGGCAAGCAGAAGGGCTTCAAAGGCAGGAAGATAACTCCGAGGGATGCCGCTTACATCATAGCCGTAGACAGGGTTGCGAAGGCGATGAAGTTACGCGGCTGGTACTGATTAGTCTTCTCCCTCTTCAGGCTCCTTTTCATTAGACTTGGATTTTTCGCCGCTGGCTTCGTCTTCCTCGCCATCGTCGATGTTGTACTTCTCCTCGACAAGCTTCTTGAGCTGCCTTTCTATCTCCTCCCTCTTCGCGCCGGTTATGTCGCTGAGGTCTCCAGATAGCTGGCTCACGTACCTCATTATGGTCTTGTATCTGCTCTCCTTCAGGTTCTGGTTCCTTATGCCGCTCAGGTATCTTTGAAGTGCCCTCGCGCAGTCCTGGACCGCAAGTTTTATCTCGTCTATTATCTCCTCCTCCTGGGAAACTGCCTGCTTTCCCACTCCGGAGTAGGGAACATAGACGCTTGAGACGTTTACGAAGACGCTGATCGGCTCCTCGTCAAAATTTGCTATGCTGTATCTCTTCCAGTCTATGGTCTTCGCGGCCTCGGTTATAGCGCAGTTTGATGCGTCGAAAAGCAGGGGGACCTTGTTTGCAAATCTCAGGACGTTCCCTTCGGCTGAAGGCAGCGGTGCCCCAGTCAATTGCGCCTCCGCCTTCTCCTTGTTGCTTACCTCCTTAGGCTTTCCGGAGCTGCCGCCATAGGCTATCCCGGCTTCGACCACAAACGGTATTCCTCCCCTGAAGACCTTGGGTTTTCTCTCTGTCACGCTTACGAACGTAGGGTTGAGAATGTTCTTTATCGCGACTTCTATCTGCTTCTCGCCAATCTCAGACATGGAATCCAGTTCTGGCGCCATCCACTTTATCCCCTTGAACGCCTTGACAAGCTTCTCTGCGTTGTCCCATGACAATTGCCTTGGGTCAGAGTCGAAGTCCATGTCCTTCACTATGGCCTTGAGTTCGTCTATCTTCCCCGGGGTCACTCTTGCAAGGCTTTCCTGGAGGAATGGGCCTATCTTCCTGCTCTCGCTCCTGTGCGCGAACTCGAGGAGGTCGTTCGTCGTTATGCCCAGAGGGTGAGGCTTTATTTCCCTCGCCTTCTTCGGAGGCTCGTTTGTAGCCCTGAGGAAGACAGCCTCGTTTCCGTCGGGCTCCACCAGGATGATAGACATGTGGGGATTCGAGAGCGCCGTCCTCTTTATGTACTCGTAGACGCCGTGATCGCTCTTCTCGTATTTCACGTCGCCGAATTCCCCGTAGATCGTTGTGCCCTTTATGTCCTTCTCCAGCCTGTTCGTGTTCTCGACCACTGGCTTGTTTGATTTTATGTCAATTGTAATGTCGCACTCGTATTTCTCCCTCGATGTGCCTGCCATCACGTGGATCGGCTTTCCCGTGGTGATCTTGGAGTATAAGGTGCACCCTGCTGCGCCTATTCCCTGCTGCCCCCTCTGCTGCTTGTACCTGTGGAACTTTGTTCCGGCGAGGACTGTTGCCAGAGCCTTGCCGACGAGCTTGCTCGGTATTCCCGGTCCGTTGTCGGAGATCGTGACAGCGTACTTCGTCTCGTCGAGCTCCTTGATTACCACCTTTATCTCGGGGAGTATGTCGGCTTCCTCGCACGCGTCAGCAGAGTTTGTCAGATACTCGTGGACTATAGTGGTAAGGGATCTGACCTTGCCAGAGTACCCCAGCATCTGCGCGTTTCGCCTGAAGAACTCCGATATGGAGTGCTCCTTGAATTCCTTGAAAATATCGTCAGCATTCTGCTTGGTCGACGCTGCCATCATCTCGCCTCTCTTGCTTTCCTTCGCATCCTTTCCATTATGTTATATGCCTTTTTATGCGTTCCCCCTTCCAGCAGGACCTGCAGTGCGGCGCTCGCTATCTCCAGCTGCCCGATCGTCCCTATCATCCCCACAGTGTTTCCGTATATGGAAAGGTTTGCGCCGCTTATCTCCTCTATGTACAGCTTTGTCTTGCCCTCCCTGCCTATTATCCTGGCCTTTATCCGCCTTATCTGCTCCTCGTTTCTCAGAAAATCCTTGAGGTTGGTGAACTTGCAGAAGTAATCGTCGTTGAGGAGCTTGTATGCCTTCTCTATCTCGAATCCCCTGCCGAAGGCCTGTATCACGTTCTTGGCGTTGTATTCGTCATACGCCTCCCCGTTTATAGTGACCTCATTGCCTTCCACTATCTCTATTGCGCACTTTAGCGTCTTGCATACTTCTTTCTGGATCTCCCGGAGGCGCTCTACGCGCTTCTCAGGTATTAGAATATGCTCCATGACCCTTATTCTTATCGTTGATATATAAATAGCTAGAGCCCGAAGCCAGCCTGCCTGCGCGCCTCTTTCCAGCGAGACGCGCAGCTGGGCCTGTGCCTTCAGCGTGTGTAACATTGCGAAGAATTTATGATATCTTTATATACCTTTTGTTGCGTATATTATGATTCATTCGTGATTCTTTCATGAAACTGGTATGTAAGGATCCCAATTAGCGCATGAATGGCTTGTGATGGTGGAAATTTGTCAAAGAAAACAGAACAACTGGAGAAGGAGCTGAAAGGCCTCAAGGACGAGATTGGCCAGCTTCTTAGCAGGAAGGAGGGAGGCAACATTTCCGCAGAAAGCACAGTATCGGCGCTCATGAAGCAGCTAGTAGAAGAGAGGGAGAGATCAAACAAGCTGCTCGAGAGCATAACGGAGAAGGTAGCGAAATTAGAGAGGGACGTTGAGAACAAGTATGAGGAGGGAGGGGATACCGAGGAATTGGATCTATTGAGCAACCGCGAGGTTCCTCTATCCAACCTCGATTCAAGGATTCTCGACTTCGTGCAATCAAAGGGCATGATCTGCGCAGACGACCTGACGCAGTTCATGAATTACAAAGGAAGGAATGCCGCGTGCGCCAGGCTTAACAAGCTATACAGGCAGGGAGTTCTGGACAGATACCAACTGGGGCACAAGGTTTATTACAAATTTGATGCTGGCAAGGCGACCAATACACTCATTATATCACCTCCACAGTAGGCGATGCCCGCAAGGGCATCCCTGCTGCTAATCCTTCGGTGTAATGAGACCCAAACCTTAGCCAGGTTTTTATACTCCCCTCCTTAGGGGAACCAGTTGCGAGACGCCATCGTAGATCTGGTCTGCGCACCTGTGTATGCTTTCGAATACGCTCCTGGCTACGCGCTCGGCCCTGGTATCGCCAACAAGGAGCTCAACACCGTAATGGGGACCCCTGACTATCCTTGCGCCGTACTCCTTCACATCGAGATTGAAGGGAGGCGAGCAGGGATGGTTCAGGTCGATTGGCTGCTTTATTGGAAACCTGCTGCGCATTGTTATCGATTCCGATCCATCGAACTCGAAGCCCAGTTCCCATTTCCTCTGTTCAGTCTTGTACCTGTAGCCATGGCTGGTGTACATGGTCTCGCCCATCATAAGCGTGACCTCGACGAATGGAAATTTTTCAATCTTCCCGATGAGATAATCGGTTGTCCTAAGCCTCATCCTGTCGTTGCCGTCAAGCTCCTCGATGAGGTTGTGCTGCAGGCTGACTGCTGTCGAGACCAGATACATGCCATTCCCGCCCTGCCTGTCTGACCTGGAGATGAAACTCAGGGCCATGGCGTACTCGTACGGGTCGAAGCCCCTTGCGGTAGCCCTCTTCTTCACTTCGGAAAGCATCTCCAATGGAGGTATGCTTACAATGCCTTCGTTAACGTTCGTTCTCTTGACAAGTTTCATTCAGTGCACCGGTATCTTCTCTTTCTTCGAGAAGTAGCTCTGGACCTGCATTATCGCGTCCTGCAACGAGAGGATAGTGTCGTTGAGTTCGGGGCTCCTTGATTTCCATTCCATGCTGCTGCCACTGATACCGCTGTGAGTCGTGGATATGATTCCGTCGTACTTCCCCTTGTCCAAAAGCAGAAGGCCTGTGGGAGTGGAGGTTGCAGGAGTTATTATGGCTGGCGCAGAGCCGCAATCCACGAATCCTGCCTCTAGCACCATCACAGGATGGCCGGGAGCAATGTGAACGTAGCCTGTCACAAGAACCATCTCTACATCGCGTGCGTTGTTCCTCAGGTAGAACTCCGGATTGTTCTTCGAGATCCTGCCATCGTAGACGAAATAGCTCCTGCTTATGCTCAATTCTGTGCCGTTTAGTGAGAGAACGTCTTTGAACAGGTATGCGGAATAAGGCTGGATCGCCTTGCTGAGCACGTACATCGAGGCGGAAAACGGCGGGTTCTCTGCCTGGTTCTCTATGGCCCTTCTCCTGAGTTCATGCAGCGACTCCTTAGGGTCGTAATGCCTTATCTCTGGGGCTCCTTTCCTTACGTACATAAATCATCTCCATATTCTCTTTGGCTGTGCCTCATATAAAAAGCTAATCTTCAGGAAGATTTTAAAGCCCTCAGTTGACCATCGGGTTCTTGGAGAAGCTTGCCGTATACTCGATGTCCTGCGCGAGCAATGTCGCAAGATTGATTAGCGCTGAGGCCCTGTAAGGGTCCTTTGGCAGACACCTGTTGTACACGCGGACAACCGACTCCATGTTGCGCCAGTTTAAGTCACCCGAGGTGTCTATCGAGACAGAGTAGGGATCATCAATTGGCGGAAAGGCCTCGCCCTCTTTTGTCACGATCGTCTTCCGCAGTGCCAGGTGGCTTGCGGCCCTGAGGGTGTTGCCTCCGTATCGCAATACCATCGAGGTGATGTAATCGTTTGGGTCCGAGATCGGAGCCTGCTCCCTTATAGTCACCTCCTCGGTCATGCCCACAGCTAGGGTTATGTCTATGGGCTTGTCCTGCATCGGGTATCTGGGCCTTCCCATCATGATCTGGTACGTCCTGCGCACCTGCGTGAGCTCAGCGTTAATAACAGTGTCTTGGCGCCTGGGCCTGAAATCCTGGCATTCCATCGTAAACACCACGTCGGCCCGTGATTGCATGACCTTCATGAACGACTCCCCCATCATTGCGGCCTCGGAATTGCTGCCGTTCCGCATTATGCTCTGTATGTCAATGATCGTCCTGCCTGGATCCTGCAGCCTCGCGTGTACCCCTTTTTGCAACATCTATCCACCCGAACGAATATCGAGATTGAAACATATTTAAGATTTTTGTTCAGCCTGCAGGCATGCAAGGTTTATTATTTTTAAGACTCTTTCTCTTTAGCATGAATATCATCTCTGTCACCCATGCGAGCGATATCGACGGTTTGGGAAGCGCGGCCCTGATAAAAATGAAGTACGGAATACAGTCAGGCAACATTTTCTTCACCGATTATTCGAATAAGGGTGTCTTGTATGTTGAGAAAGCGATCCGGAAGAAATTGAAGGAAGGCGTATCAGTCCTCTTCCTTACGGATCTGGGCATGAATGACTCGCTTGAGCGCATTTACAGGAGGATTATAACAGATGTGAAGAGATCCGGGGGAAAGGTCGTCTGGTTTGACCATCATGTCTGGAGCAGTGAGCAGATAAGGAATGTTGCAAGCCTCTGCGACGTCGCCATTGTCGGCGAGAATGAAAGGTATTGCGCCACTGAGATCACCTACAGGAATTTGAAAATGGCCGGAAGGAGGTTCACCGATGATTTTGTCAAGCTTGTCCACTATTCTGATTTCAATATAACTCCAAAAGACCCAGGGATGAGGAGGCGCATAGGCGTTTATGCGATGAGCATAATGTCCTACAATACACTTGGAGTGGGGGAGAGACGCGATAGGGCGCTGAGGCACGTGGTCGATGTCATTTCCGAAGGAAGGCTCGGTGATGCCAGAATAGACGGAGATGCGAAGAGATTTGACATGCTTAACAAAAAAAGGACAGAGGCGATGCTCGGAAGCCTCTACAAGGCAGGCCATGACACGGTGATCGGTTTCTCTGAAAGCATACAGTCGACCTTTGCCGGCGGCGCCATTATGGATAAGACGGGGTGCGACCTTGCAATGTATGTGAATGTTTCAAAAGGCACTGTGCATCTGAGGAGCAGAGAGACAGATACAACGGTGCTCTCGAGCAGCATGGGAGGCGGCGGCCATCCGCATGCCTCGGGCTTTCCGATTAAGATGGAAATGTTCAACAACTTCAGGAAAGAGTCGGATAGGAGGAAATTCGTTGGATTCATAGAAAGGAAGATGGATGGGCTTTATGGATAATCGCAGGAGATGCGATTGGGTTTCCTTGTCGAAGTACCCCGATTACATCGAATACCATGACAAGGAGTGGGGAGTGCCCGTACACAGCGATAGACTGCTCTTCGAATTCCTTATTCTCGAGGGGATGCAGGCCGGGCTGAGCTGGTACACAGTGCTTAGGAAGAGGGAGAACTTCAGGAAGGCGTTTGACGGCTTCGACCCTGAGAAGATTGCGAGATATGAGAGCAGGAAGATAGGCGAACTCCTTGAGGATGAAGGGATCATAAGGAACAGGCTGAAGATCAGCGCCGCAGTCGGGAATGCGGGATCATTTCTTAAAGTGAAAAAGGAATTCGGAACCTTTGATAAGTACATATGGAACTTCATGCCAGACGGGACCACGAAGAAAAACAGGTGGAGAAGTGTCAGGCAGATTCCTGCGACAAGCAGGGAATCAGATGCGATGAGCAAGGACATGGTAAAGAGGGGCTTCAGGTTCGTCGGCTCCACCATATGCTACGCGCATATGCAGGCGACAGGGATGGTCAACGACCACATAACAGGCTGCTTCAGGTACAGTCAAGTCTGAGATAGGATTCAGGAGATAGTTCCGAACCCGGCGAGCCTCCATCTCTGGTTGAAATTCCTCATGACGGAGATTTTTGCCTTCTTGTCTATGCATGCGTGGTGGTTGAGCGTGACGTCGAGCCTGTTCTTCTTCATGGCCTTGATGTATCCGACGGCTGTCCCAGTCCCTATTCCGAGTATCAGCGGCTCTGCCTGCCTGAAAGATTGTTTCGGAAGGTCTGTTCTTTCTAATGAATGGTATTCCATGGTTACCTCGTTTACGGTTGGAGGAAGCTTTCCGGCTTTTCCCGCGACCTGCCCCACAAGGCCGTCTGCTTTTGTCAACGAGGGATCCGCCTCTGTCCCTACAGCTATCAATCCTCCCGCTATCGCAGACTCGAGCTGCTCGTTCGCTGCGCCTAGGCTCGTTATCTTCGTTATTATCGGCTCGTAGCTCTCCTTCTTTCCTTTGTCCTTCGAGACATTCATTCCCGGCCTTATTTCGATTTCGTCCCCTATCTTGAATTCTCCCCTGATGATCGATCCCCCTATTACCCCGCCTACCAGTTCCTTGGCAGGGGTTCCGGGCTTGTTGACGTCGAAGGACCTTGCCACGTACATTACCGGATCCGACTTGAGGTCCCTGTCTGGAAGCTTTATGTTTGCTATCTCTGCAAGAAGCGCGTCTATGTTTATTCCCCTGTTAGCCATAACAGGAACTATCGGCGCGTTCTCTATGACGCTGCCCTTCACGAAGGCCTTTATCTGCTCGTAGTTCTTCTTCGCCTGCTCCTTTCCGACTATGTCTATCTTTGTCTGTACGATTATGACCTTGCTTATCCCCAAGGCGTTTATTATCATGAGGTGCTCCTTCGTCTGCGGCATCGGAACCTGCTCGGTCGACGAGATAACGAACAGTGCGCTGTCTATTATCGATGAGCCTGCAATCGCTGTCGCCATGAGCGTTTCGTGCCCTGGGGCATCGAGCAGCGAGATTCGCCTGAAAGGAGTTGCCGCCTTTCCGTCCTTGCATTTGTCGTCCACAGTGTAATAGGACTTTCCATTCTCCTCGCACTTGTTGATTATGGCGTCCGAGTATCCGAGCTTGATGGTCATGCTTCTCTTGATGCTCTCACTGTGGACGTCGGTCCAGACATGCGATATCGCATACGCTAGTGTGGTCTTCCCGTGATCTACGTGACCTAAAGTGCCTATGTTAAGTTCGCTCTGTTTCTGCATACAATCAGTTATCCCGAGATTATCTTCTTTTCGAATTCTGGCGGCAGGTATTTTGCCGTGAGATACATTTTCAGAGAATTCTTTGTAAACTTGTCTGTCTTTAATTTCAGCGCTTCCTTTGGCTTTACCCATTTGTATTCCTTTAGCTCGGTCTTGTCGAGCTTGACCTTGTCCGTTTTCGCTTGGCAGAGGAAGTCGAAGTATATGAAATGCTTTTTCTTTGAATGGCCTTCTGGAAAGATCGCCTCCTGCACAGATATTAGACGCAGAACGTCTATCTTGAGGCCGACCTCTTCAAACACCTCTCGCCTTACAGTGTCCGAGATCCTCTCCCCGACCTCTATGTGGCCTCCGGGAACATGCCAAAGGTCTTTCCACTCCTTAGACTTTACCAAAAGTAGCTCTCCACTCTTGTTCTGTACAAATGCTCCTGCTGCGGGTTCAGGATATTCTTGCTTTTTCATAAGAATCTATTGGAGGGAACCTCTTATTATTCCTTCTTCTCCTTCGGCTTGAAGAGCTGCTCAGTGGCCATCTGCCCGAATTCTTCTATGACAGTGTTGATCTGCTCTGTGTCGGCGCTGATAGTGTTGCCCCTTACAAGCCTCCTTGCCCTGTATCCTTTTTCTCGGACACGCATTCCGACTCCCCTGCTTAGCAGGGTCATCGCCTTCCTTGTTCCGTCGATCTCCTTCCTTGAGGGCGCTCCGGTCTTGTCGCTTAGCCCTGTCACTTTGAGCTTGAAGCCGGGAAGTCCCGCAGGTGTTCCGTCGAGGACCTCTCCCATCTTCTTGCCCATGAACGCGGACTCGCTGTCCTTGGCAATGTCTAGCTGCCCTGTCTTTCCGGTCTTCCTGTCAGAGAAAACAATCTTCATGATATCACTAATATTATCGGTACATCGTTTCTGG
>DAHVAM010000020.1 GCA_027314605.1 Microcaldota archaeon | reverse complement strand
TCAAGGGTTGTTGAAATGAAAACAAGTAAGACTACTTTCCCAGGATAGTACTGATGTCCCTGCATATTCTGAAAAGGACAAGGAGGCAAAGTGGGGCCATAGAACACCATCGAGAAAAGAACAACTTCTCTACAAATCAGACAGCAGGAAGGAGTTCTTCTACGGCTATAAACCGCACATGATTGTCGATGCGGAAACTGAAACTCCAATCGCTATCGTGATTGCACCTGCAAATACGAATGACAAGAAGTTCTTTGACCCACTATACAACAAAGTGAGAGAAATCACTGTGTTGCAATATATGGGAAAGTTTCTTGCAGATGCACAATACCACTCTTCAAGAATAAGGACTAGGATAAGGAACGACAATCTCATTCCTGTGATTCCATTCAGTGGAAATAAATGGCAGAAAACAGAGTATCCCAAAGACCCAGAGTATGGTAAGAGATGGTCTGTGGAGCGTGTATTTTCACGATTGAAAGAGGTTTTTGGTCTTGAGTCCAACAGGTTCTTTGGTCTGAAAAAGGTCAAAATACACGTGTTTTCCTGTGTGATCGCATATCTCATGCGATACAAGATGTGAGGGTTTTGGATTTGACGAGGTGATGGAATGTAGATGTCAAGTTCCTAAAGAAGTAGCCTCCTGTTGTCTTTTAAATCTTTACATTTTAATATAACCGATACTATGTCAGCATTCAAACTGCAATCCGCAATGGAATACCTGATGACCTACGGCTGGGCGATACTTATCATCGCAGTCGTCCTGGGAGCTCTCTTTGGACTCGGTTTCTTCAACTCTGCCAATCTTGCGCCCAAGGTTGCTGCTGGCGCATGCCAGGTATACAGGCCATACGGGCCTGGAACGACGGCTTACATAAATATTGAAGGTACGTGCAACAACGAGCTGCCGCAATACGTTGCGCAGTACACCGGAAGCGGAAACATACTGGTAACAGGCATAGTGGGATCTAAGGCAAGCGGGGACACGGTTTCCTTCTGGATGTTTCCAAGAAGCGCGCAGGCGTCAGGAGCGGCTGCGGTGGGCTTCTCTTCAGGCAATTACATAGGCTTCACAGGAAGCCCGCTCACTTTCGGAGTGGCAGGCACTGGAACAACGGCCTCAACCCTTTCAAATGCATGGAGTTTTGTTGCAGTGACTTACAATGGCATCTACTCCACAGTGTACATAGACGGAGTGGCAACATCGACTCACAGCGGTCTTTCTGGCGGCTCGACGCTCAACATTGGAAACTCGGGAAGCGCAGGCTTCAACGGATTGCTCTCGAACGTGCAGCTCTACAACGCATCGCTCTCGTCGAATGAGATAACTTCGCTTTACGATGAAGGGATTGGCGGAACGCCGGTAAGCCTGGGCACCGTGATAGGATGGTGGCAGCTGAACGGAAACCCGAACGACTATTCGGGCAACCTGCAGAACGGCGTTGCGAGCGGGGTCACGTTCACCAGCTCATGGACTAGCGGCTACACGGCGCCTTGATGGGCCGCCGCGCACCGCAGGAGAGAGCTTTTAAATTTATTTTACTAAGCCATTAGCATGGGACTCTTGCGGATACAGAACCTCATGACCAATGAGCTTGCAAAAAGGACCTTCCTCAGCAGGCCGCCTGAGCCTCCTTTTGAGTTCCTTCTAAACGATCCGACAGACTCGATCTTCGTGGGGATCACGAAGCTCTTTGGCGTGCCTTTCACATGGTCGTTCGCCTCCCTTACCAATCCGCACATCAGCGTTGTGGGGATAACCGGGTCTGGAAAAAGCTTCTTCGTCAAGACCTTCCTGACCAGGGCAAGCTATATCTGGAACACCAATGCAATAATAATAGACTGGGCAGGGGAGTACATCTCATGGGTGAAGCAGAGCGGCGGGAGGGTCATCTCCTTTGCCAAGGGAGACTACATGAACATCATGGACCTCTCGGGCATGAAGCCCATAGACAGGGCCAAGCAGATCATGAACTCGCTTGACATCCTGACAGACATATCTGAATACCCGGAGCAGAGAAGGCTCACCGCTGAGGCCATAGAGCAGGCGTACGTCAATCTAGGCTTCAACATAGCGGCTGCGCCGCCTCCGGAAAAGGAGTCCCCTACCTTGAAGGAGGTAGTCAGCCTCCTTGAGGAGAAGCAGACAGAGGGCACCTATGCGTATCCGGCGGAGCTGGAGAATGCCATCTACAGGCTGAGGCAGTTCTCCCGCCCTGGAGAAGACTACTTCGCGAACAAAAGCACCATAGACATAGGCAAGCTTACCACATCTGGGCTCGTGGACCTTGACCTGTCCAGCCTTCCTGACGAGAGGTTCAGGGCGCTTGCGGCGCTGTTCATACTGCAGACGCTGAAGGAGAAGATGAGGATGGAGAGCTGGAGCTCCAAGGCAGGGCTCAAGACAATCGTGACGCTCGACGAGGCGTGGAAGGTGGCAAGCGATGAGAGGAGCGATGCCGTGACTATAATCAGGGAGGGAAGGAAGTACTCCTTCGGGCTCATAGTCGCATCGCAGAATCCTACCGACATAAACGAGGCCATATTCTCTAACGTCGGCACGACTGTCATGCTTAGGATAAAATTCGAGAAATTCATGCAGTACCTCCAGGGTTCGCTAAATTTCTCCGATTTCATGAAGTCTGAGATCGGCAAGCTGGGAGTCGGGCAGGCTGCCGTAGACATGTCATTCAATACGTCTGTAAGGTTTCCCAATGTCTTCATTCTGGAGCACATCGTTGGCGAGCTGCCGCTGGACACCTACACGATAACAATGATGGAGATACTTCAGCCCGAGGAGGCCTTGGACCCGAACATCAGGAAGGAGTATGTCTTTGACAAGATAACGCTCAACTCGAAGCTCGTGGGCAACGGCCTGAATTCGGGAGTGGTTCTCTCCCTGTTCAACAGCATGGGGGAGCATAACAGGGTGATAGAGATAAAGAGCCTGGTCGATCTCATGGCGAAGCAGAACGTTGGCAGGGACACGGTAGTCGCATTCCTCAGGGACATCGGTCTCTCCGACACGATGATAACGAGAATATTCACATATGCAAGTGTACAGTGACTGGTTTTTGTATGCCTGGAAGCTTTAGCGTGAACCGTATAGACCTCAAGAAGATGCTTACCTCACTGGGAGTCAGTGACGCTGCATCTGAGGGAGTCGTCACGACGCTCAATAAGATGCACAGGCACGTCAATGTAGTCTTCTTCGTGGACATGCTGGAGAAGATAGGACTGAGGCAGTATGACATAACCAACATACTCAGGAGGATAGGCATCGATGACGCTAGCATAGCCGAGATATTCAATGTGCTCGACGAGGAGAGGATTCAGAGCACATTCGGCAAGGTAGTGAAACTGGAGGTCGATTGATTGGAAAAAAGGAGGAGCTATTGCATAGTGTGCGGAAAGGAGAAGGACGGAGTGGAGATCAGGGAGGATTTCGTTATCGACGGGCTGAGGTGGTTCAACAGGAAGGTCTTGAGGACTCCGGAAAGGAACAACAGGATCGTGGTGTGCAGCGCTTGCTATGAGAGCTACAAGAAGCGCAGGAAGAGGTATCTCTCAAGGCAGAAGACCTATGTGATCCTTGGGGCGCTCTTCGCCCTTTTCGGCATAATCATCGCCGGAAACAAGCTGCTGGCCATACTTGCCGGCATCGCGATAGTCGTTGTGCTTTATCTCTTCTCCCTACTCAGCTACATGCCTGAGATCAAGGCAGATCCAAAGGCAGATAAGAAGTGATTGGCAGGAAAGGAGGCCGTCAGTGGGAGACCATTTGCAGGATATAGGCCTTCTGCTTTATGCTTACGTCGCTCATCTTCATCTCCCCGTGCTCTATCCTGCTCGCGTACTTGACTACCTCTGCTGTGCACGTCCCGCAGAGAACGCCGCCGAATATCCTTGAATTGGTCTTGAGGCTCTTTCCCTTCGCGTTCCTCTTGATCGAGATTCCGCTCAATTCCTTCCGGCATATGCTGCAGTGCGGCATTGAGTTCTTCCTTCTCTCGTAGTGTATAACATGTCTTCCTGAAGGAGCGACTCTGTCGAGCCTTCTCATGCTCCTTGATCTCTGCATTGGCTTTGGCAAATAAACACCTAAATATGATTCATCACTGTTCGTTCTTGAAGGACGGCTGCATCAGCCCGAAGTTGTACTTGTCCCTGAGCCTTCTCCTGTCGTACAGGGATATGAGCTGCTGCAGCACCAGTGTAAGTATTATTGAGAAAACTATAAAAGCGAGCCGGTAGCTGAGCGAAAACCCGAGAAGGCTTAGGTTAGGCACCGCATTGAAGTAAGTTGGAAGCACGAAGTAGTACAGAAGGGCGTACAACGGCAGCGTCACGGCCATTGGCTTTAGCTGCATCCTCATGCTCTCGGAGCTTGCCGCCATGAGCATCTTCTGCTTCTCAGCTATCTCCTCCTTGCTGGCGTTGTTCTTCGACAGCTCCATCAGGTGCTTCTGGTGCTTGTTCATGTGCGCCCTGAGCTCGTACATCTTGTCGACGTTTATCAGGATCCTCTGGAATAGCACTAGAAGTAGCGAGTATACGACTGCAAGTCCCAGTAGCTCGATTTGCATTGGCAGCATTTCAATCAGTCATTTCTTCCCAAGTATTTCCTTGATGGCATCCTCCACATTCTTGATTGTCTGTTCGACCAGGTTTTGCCTGTTCTTGATTATGTAGAGGGGTATGTTCATGTGCGCAGCGTAATACGCGGCTATGGCGGTGTTGATCCTCCTCTGCTCGTGGATCTCCTCCTCAGGCTCTTCCTCCCTTGTCCTCGTCTTGTCTGTGAGCCTTCTGAACATTATATCATTTGCATGTGCGTCTATATATATGATACCGCGGAGATCGTTGAAAGAGTCTAGATCGTCCTTTGAGAAGCCTGGCACGTATCTGGTCTTCTTCTTGACAGTCAGATGCGTATCGACGAGTGCATCGTCTTCAATCTTGTTTATTGCGTTCTGTATTACCTCCTTCCTGACAGAGGCTATGTCTTCGTAGGACATGTACCTGAGCTTGTCCCTGTCTGTGACGCCCTTTGATGAGGTATATTTCAGCATCTCCTCTGAGAGGCTTATCACCCTGACGTCTTTTAATTTCGACAGGACTGTCGACTTGCCTGAGCCGGGGGTGCCTGTGACTATTATTTTTGCCATTTAGAAACCCGTTTTAACGTGGATCCTTCGGTTTAATATCTAAAATTTAAGGTATTATAACCTTTGGTTTAGAGGGCCGCTGTGCTGCTTTTTCCCTGCTGGCCGGCCACTTGCGCTGAACTGCGGATATGGCTGCTCCAGTCCCTGCGACGGACATTGCAGGGCGTGGAATTTGCCGATGTGCCGGAAAGCCGCTTATTCTTACATCAGGCTGCATGGTTAGTCTTCATGGCCTGGTGGCATTCCTCCCATTCCGCCCATTCCGCCAGGGCCGCCGCCTCCGCCGCCGCGTCCCTTGGAGCTTATCATGTCGTCTATTCTGAGTATTGCGGCAATCGCCTCTGTCGCGCTGGAGAGCGCCTGAAGCTTGACCTTTAGAGGCTCAATCACTCCTGGCTTCTCCATGTCAGCGATGGAGTTCGTGTAAACGTCTATCCCGTAGCTCTTCCCTGAGGCTGACTTGTGCTTTGTCCTTAGGCTGACGAGGGTGTCGATCGCGTCCATTCCGGCGCTGTCTGCGAGCGTCTTTGGAATCACTTCCAATGCGTCGGCAAATGCCTGTATCGCGAGCTGCTCCCTGCCGCCCACGTCTGTTGCGTAGTCGCGTATCTTCGAGGCTACCTCTATCTCAGTGCTGCCTCCTCCCGTTACATATCTCCCGGATTCGACAGCGCTTGCGAGGGCGCCGAGGGCGTCTGTTATGGCTCTCTCCACTTCGTCAACTGTCTGCTTTGCGCCGCCCCTTATGAATATCGTAACGCTCTTAGGATCCTTGCACTTCTCGACGAAGACCATCTGCTCTCCGGATATCTTCCTCTCGTCTACTAGGCCTGCGAACCCGAGGTCTGCCTGTGTGAGGTCGTCAAGGCTTGTTACCAGTCTTGCGCCTGTCGCCTTTGCGAGCTTCTCCATGTCGCTCTTCTTGGCTCTCCTCACGGCCATTATGCCTGCCTTCGAGAGGTAGTGCTGCGCTACATCGTCTATTCCCTTCTGCACGAATATGACGGTGGCGCCGCTCTTCGATATCTTGTCTGCCATGTTCTTGAGCATCTTCTCCTCCTGTGCGAGGAATGCCTGCATCTGGTCAGGTGATGTTATCTCTATCCTTGCGTCAGTCTCCGTCTTCTCTATCTCAAGAGCCACGTCGAGGAGCGCTATCTTCGCGTTCTTTATCGACTTTGGCATTCCCGGATGCGTAACCTCCTTGTCTATGAGGACGCCGTTGATGAAGCTTGTCTCTTCTATGGAGCTGCCTTCCTTCTTCTCGAGCTTTATGAAGTCCCTGTCGATGGTGACCTTGCCTCCGTCCTTTATGGAAACCTGCTTTATGGCCTGCAGCGCAAGCTTTGCAAGCATCTTCTTTGTCTCTGCGCTTCCGATGTTCTTGGAGCCCATTGAGATCATTGCAATCTTCTGCAGCTTGTCCTCATCCTCCAGATCCACCTTCCCGGCTATCGAATTCAGTACTTCTGCTGCCTTTGTCCTTGCCATCTCGAAGCCCTTGATTATTGCTGCTGGAGGTATTCCCTGATCGAGCAGGCCGCCTGCGTTCTTCAGCATCTCTCCTGCAATTATTACAGCCGATGTTGTTCCGTCGCCCACTTCCTTGTCCTGCGTCTTCGCTATCTCTACCATTATCTTTGCGATTGGGTGCTCGACATTCATCTCCTGCAGGATCGTGGCTCCGTCATTTGTTATTATTATGTCTCCAAGCTCGCTGACGAGCATCTTGTCCATTCCCTTAGGGCCGAGTGTCGTCCTTACTATGCTCGAAACGGCGTAGCCCACGGCTATGTTCGTGCGCTGCGCTTCCTTTCCTATCAATCTGCTTGCCCCTTCAGGCAAAATCAAATACTGTTGTCCACCTAACTGGTTCTCTGCCATCGTATCACTTTTAATTAGTTTTTAGTATGAATAGAGATGCTGTTTTTATCTCTGAGGAAACACTTCTATAATGGCATAAACAAGTATTTATACCTTTCCCAGTATGGGAGGGCTAATGCACCAGAACTCAGCGGAATACTATGCGCGTTGGTTGAAGTGCGCGCGGGCCACGTCGAGTATGCCGCCCTTCAACACATACGCCTCTATGTCGTAGTTGTTCTTCAGGTATGCCGAGAACCTGCTGCCCATCGATCCGCTGTAGCAGACAAATATGCAGCCCCTGTACTTCTCCAATTCCTGGGCCTGCGCCTCTGCTATTATCGAGGTTGTGGAGCGGAATACGCTCTCAGTTCCGACACCCAGTATCGTAGTCACATAGTCAAGGGGCTCGAGACCCAGCCAGACGAACTTTGATCCTCTTCTCTGGACCATCTCCTTAGCCTCTTCCAGGCTCAGGGCATTCAGGTCGTAGGTGACTTCCTGGCTTCCCAGCTTCCTTTTCTGCTCCTGTTCAAGCTTCCTCTCCCAGGCCTCTTCCTGATACTCTACTATCTCCTCGAGGAAGTTTGTAAGCCTCAGCGCCTCGTTCGTCCTTATGCCGTACAGCTCGCCTTCATCCTTCGTCGAGGAGGTCGAGTCTGTGAATCCGTGTATGCGCATGTGTATCGTCGAGAGCATCCTTCCCTTCGACATTATGACGCTGATGAGGTGCTTGTAGGGTATGATGTGGTATTCAGTCGGCGAGATTACGTCGTACCCCATGTAGAATCCCCAGAATGAGGGCTTTACTATTATCATCCTTCTGGTTGTCGCTATCACCCTTGCGGGCGTGATGGAGTGCAGCCTGCTCTGCTTGCATTCCAGAATAGTTTCCTCTCCAGGCATAAGGATGTGGTGCAGAAGCTTCGTGCACCTTGGGCCGTGCTTGTGAGTCGTGTGGTCCTTGGCCAGCGCTGAGATTGCGCCCTGTACCCTGTGTTCGATCTGCAGTCCGTCCCCGGTCATATTTATCCTCCCCTTTTAAAGCCCAAGATTGTATTTTCTACAACCTTAGCCCCCCCAAGTGGTATTATATTTTAATAGATATATATACTTTCCTATAAATCCTCTTTACCGGAAGACTCAGCATATATCCGGACGCGTGCTTGCCGCACTGCCTGAGAACCTTTAAAAGGCTTTTTATCCATATATCACCGGGTTTTATGGCAAAACAGAAGGAAAGCTCTGGAGTTCATGTGAAGATCAATCCACAGGTGAAGATACAGAACATAGTGGTGAGCGCGGATCTTCACGCTAACATAGACCTCTTCTCGCTCTCGAAGAACATCAAGGAGGTTGACTACGAGCCGGAGCAGTTTCCAGGCGCCATATTCCGCATAAAGGAGCCGAAGGCCGTCATAATACTTTTCAAGAACGGAAAGCTCATCTGCACTGGCTCAAACACTACCAAGAACATAAAAATCGTCCTTGAGAGGGCAACGAAGGTCATCTCCAAGTACGTGATAACCAATTGATTACTCTTCCTCTGCCGCGGCCTTCGAGACTCTTGAAAGCGCCGAATCGAACCTCTCGAAGAACGCGTCCCATGAATAATGCTCGACCACTCTGGCCCTTCCCCTCTTTCCCATCTTCTCCGCTTCGCTCTTGTGCTCCGCTATGTAAGCCATCCTCTCGGCCATCTCATTGTAGGAATTCACAAGGAAACCGGTATCACCGTCCACAAGCGTCTCCTTTGGACCTCCCTCATTGACAGATATGACAGGCTTTGAGCTTGCCATCCCCTCGAGTGGTATGTATCCGTAGTCCTCGTTTATGGCGGCGAAGAGAACAGCTGTCGCCCTGGAGTATAGGCCTGTCAGCTCCTTGTCCGCTATGTTCGTCTTGATGTGTATGTTGTTGCCCTTAGCCAGCAAGAGAAGCCTTCTGTAGTAGGCGAGGTGCTCCGGATTCTGCGAAAGGGTGCCGGCCAGCACCAGCTTGTAATCCTTTTTCTTCGATATCTTCTGGAACTTCTTGAATGCGTTTATGACGTATTCCTGACGCTTGTTTGATAGTATCCTGGAGGGGTACAGGAAGTACTTGTCGTCTCCGTCGTTGCTGAACTTCTCGTACTCTATGCCCGGGTTTATGACTGTCGACTTCCTTTCGAAGTACTTCTCGATCCTCTGCTGCGTGTTTGTCGAATTCGCCGCTATGAACTCGATCTTCTTGACGACCCTGTTCGCTATCAGCTTGTAGGCCTTTGTCATCGCCGAGTAGATGAACTTCTCCTTGTACGATCTGTATTTCATCCTCTCCGCGTAGAGGTCATACACCTCCCTCGGAGGGGTGTGGCAGTACCAGAGCACCCTGGGGTTCCTGTGCCTTATCCATTCGCTGGGCGAGATGTGCGCATTCAATACATCATAGTCTTCCTTGATCTCGAGGTTGTAGAAGTTGTAGCCATACCTCAGCCCCTGCGATGCCCTGTAGGGCAGCACGCCGGAGAAAGGCACATCCTTTCCTATTATCCTTATGTCGACATTTTTGAATTCGGGAAATGTGGTCTTGGGAGTGTATTCCAATGTGTATACAGGGGCATCGTAGTGCTGCGCTATCTTCAGCATGACTCTCTCGAATCCGCCTTTGAGGGAGATGTATGGCTGTATGAGGATAAGCTTCATTCCTGCCCCTCAACCAGGTATGGTATAGTTGTTCTTCACCCAGCTCGGCTTCGGAGGAACATACGGCAGGGTGCCGGTATAGTTGTTGAGCTTGAATATCATGACTGTGTTTGTCGAGTTTACCATGTTGATTCCTGAGAAGCCCTTAGGGTATGCAAGCGTGAAGCCAGGGAGCTTGCCTAGGAAGAAGCCCTGGTAGTAGGTCGAGTTGTAGAACTCCGTGGGTGCGTTCGTTATAGTGCCATTGGGCCCGTTCGGAAGGTAGATCGCAAGGAACTCCAGATAGGTCTGGCTGTTCGGCCCTGTTAGCGCGCCAAGGTAGAATGAAGAGGAGAGGACTATGTTAGCCTTGGTGCCGTTTGCGTCGTAGACGTTCAGGATGCCTTGCTTGTTCTGCGTCGTCTGGACGCAGTAGCTCGCATTGAGCTCCGATGGCACCGTTTCCCCCACCAAGGCTATCGACTGCACCATCGGCGTTGTGTTGGAGAGGCTGCAGTACTGGGTCACTGTCGGTTGCTCAGGTATCGCTATTATCACAGGATCATGCGCAAGTTCGCACGGAGACGTGCCAAGGAGGAACGGCTGGCCATAGTTCTGGCCCTGCGATATGGCATAGGATCTGCCTGTCTGGTTCACGTCGACGCATGCGAGGAAGTCAAGCGCAGACCACTTGGGCACAAGCTGGTCGTCGAAGAGGACGTAGCCTGCCTGTGCTGTCGTGTCCATGAAGTGTGCGAGCACAGTTGCATTGTAGCCGTCCTTGCCGCCAAGGACATAGTGCGCCGCTGTCTGGTAGTCCAGTGCCGCCACTGCGTTGTCTCCCCTTATGACTGCATTGCTGTTTCCGAACCAGTTTATCCAGTCCCCATAATCCCACCATGAGAGTATTCTGGGGGCGAACGGGCCTATATTGCCCCTCATCCATGAGAGGGCGCTGAGCCACTGGTTCGTCAGGGTGTTGCAGTACATTGTGGCTGCGACAGCGTTTGTTATGTGGTTGCAGCTCGTGGCTGCGCCCGTAAAGACGCTGACGAGCGGGCCTGACTCGACGAGGACTGCGGCTATGCCTATGATGTAGAGCCCGTATGTCAGCCTCTTCCTCGTAGGCTCCTTCATGTTCCTTGCCATGAGGTAGAGCTCGCCGAGGATCATGCCTATCGCTATTATGTACCCTACCCCGAAGTGCGGCAGGTATTTGACCTCGCTCATTCCGGCTACGATCAGCACGGCCACCATCGTGAATGTGAAGATCGCCGACTTGGAGTTCTTGAAGAGTATCGAGTATATTGTAAATACGCCGAAGAGTATCAAAACAAGCCAGACAAGGAATGGGAATCCTGCCAGGCTTGCGCCTATGGCGCCGAGGCCTGCGGCTCCGAAGTTGAATGCAGGCCCTGTGACAACGTACTCCTGCACAGTCATGAATAGCGGAGTATTGGGCGTCGTAAAGTGGGCTGCGAGTGAAAGGAACGAGGTTATTGGCTTGCTGAGAGGGCTGAGTATCGCTAGAAGCAGGATGGCTACAATGAAGCCTATCCTTACAAGTATGTCATTCATATCAGACCTCTTGAGCACCTTGAACTTCTCAAGGTACTGGGGCAGGTACTCGAAGATGAATGCCGCTATCAGCGCAATCAGTGGGAAGCCGACTATTGTAGGTATGCCCAGTATGCTAGGAACCCTGTTCGTGAGCGTTGCGTTGTATGGCGCATATATCGCGTAGAAGATTATGATGATCAGCAAGACTATGCCATTCATCTCGAAGAAGTCCCTGCTGCTCTTCTTCCTGAGCGTGTCGATGACTCCCTGCAAGAGTATGTAGGCGGCGAGGACAGCCGCAGTCACGTTGTAGTAGTGCGCTCCGAGGAAGTTCGAGACAAACGCGATTCCCGCAAGTATCGCATATCTCTTCTCCTTGGGATACTTGACAGCGAGCGCATATGCCGCTACCATGAAGAACAACGCAAATATTCCCCAGAACTCGATTAGCTGCTCTCCGGCAATGAAGGTCGTTATCAAAGTAGGCATCGTTGCCGTGAGGCCTGCCGCTACCAGCGCAGGGAAGTTCCCATACTCGTGGTAGACGAACATGAAGACAACGAATACAAGCAGCGCTGCGACGATCGGAGGGGCAACTGAGCTGACGTTCGAGAGCAGGTTAGTGTTTACCGAGGAGGAACTTGGCGTGGTTGTGGAGAGGTCGTACCAGTACGCCTCAAGATAGGGAACCAGCGGCTGTATCCGGTCAGTGGTGCCGTTGTTGACTGGCCATGCCGAGTAGTCCAGCTTCAATTGGTATCCGTATGCGAGTATCTGCTGCGTGCTGAGCATGTCGAAATAAGGATCGAACTCAAAGTACTTCGGCGCGACCCCTATGTTGATTATCCTTGATGTGAATGTGAGCAGCATAAGCAGAAGAAGTATTATCCATGGCGCATAGCCCCAGAAGTCCCTATTGCTCTTCGGCTTTTCACCTGCAAGAAGCCTTCGCTCCTCGCGTTCGTGCTCTGCTATAAGGTTGTCCTCCTCCCGCCTGTGCGACTCGGTCACCCTCTGCAGCTCCTCAGCGCCGGCTCCCTTAGACCCCAGTGTCCTTATCTCATCGTTGTGCTTCCTGACTAGCATCTCCTCCTCGCCCTCGTGGGCCCTTATCATCGCCATGTCGATGTTCACGGAGGATAGCTGCCGCCTGAGGTGGGCCACCCTTTCCTTGGAGTCTGCCCTTATGTCATGCAGCATTGCCGTCTCCGGCTTGCTGACTCTTTTCACTGACAGGAAATCAAATGCGCCCTGCCAGTATGAGATGACGATGCCTATCACTGTCAGGAGGATTACGTTGGCGCCGTATAGCCCCGCGGAGAACGAGAACGCGTGGATTACATTCATGAAATAGGATTCGGCCCACGTCAATGTAGGGGGGAAGATCAGCCCGAAGATGAATCCTATCACTGCTATCTCGAAGAGGTTGAACTTAGTCTTCCTGAGTAGCCCGAGCGCGAGGAAGAACCCGGGAACTATTATCGATAAGAATCCTATCAATACTGCAGCAAGTGACATTGTGTTACCACGATGGTGAGATTTCTGTTAGTAATTTATAATTTTGTAGACAAAATTATATCTGCGTTCAGACTACTATATTTCTGAATCATATTTATATAAGTGCCTGTTCGTTTAGGAATTTGGTAGAATGAAGGATAGTGTTTCTGTCATAGGTGCCGGAACTGCGGGGCTGATCGCCGCCAAGAGGCTAGCCCAGCTGGGCGTGGAGACTACAGTTTACGATCAGAAGAAGGTCCTAGGGCATCCGGTGAGGGCATCTGGCATACTATCCATAAGGGGGCTGGATGGCCTTGGGATAGATTACGGCAGGGCTGTGACTAACACCCTGCACGGAGCGAGGATACACTCGGGAGGGGAGACGATGGAGATAAGGGCGGGGGCGCCGGTGGCGAAGGTCCTTGACAGGAAGCTGCTGAACGACCTCTGCCATGACGAGGCTGTGGCGAACGGAGCGAACGTGATGCTGGGAAGCAGGGTCGCTGGGCATGCGCTTGAGGCACTCTCCGAGGCGAACATAGTGGTCGGGGCAGACGGCGCGGTTTCCGAGGTGGCCAAGCACTTCAGGATGGGGGATATTGGGAGGTATGCCGTGACATACAAGGCTGAATACAACATAAGGCATGATGACCCGGGGCTAGTCGACCTCTTTTTCGACCCTGGTGTTTCAAGGGGCCTGTTCGCGTGGTTCTGCCCCAACGCAGAGGACATACTGGAGATAGGAATCGGTGTTGATTCAAAGGCGGGAAACGCGAAGGCCTCGTTCCAGAAGTTCCTCTCGCTGCCTCGCGTTTACAGCGTGATCGGAAGCTCGAGGCCAGTTTCAGAAGGCGCCAGCATTATACCGTTGGCATTGAGAACCAAGATCGTTGACAATGACAGGGGCATAGTACTTGTCGGGGATGCGGCCGGTCAGGTCAAGCCCTCCACCGGAGGCGGCATAATTTACGGGGGCAACGCCTCGCTGATGGCTGCCAGGAGCATAAAGAACCACATCGAGGGAAACGCCAGCCTTGAAGAATACAGGAAGGCATACATGAGGAAATACTCTCTCGATACCAGGCTTCACGCGTTCGCGAATTGGATCTACTCGAGGGCAGGGGAGAAGGAATTCGGGTTTGCATTGAGGGTGCTCAGGGGCCTTGGAGTAGGATCATTCCTTGGCAGGTACGGAGACATGGACATGCCGAGCAGCATCCTGAGGAACCTGCTACTAGGCATTACATTTGCCTGATCATCTTCTCCTTCTTCTCGTCCGTGTGGATTTCTTCTTGGAAACCATGGTGTAGTAGAAGACAGCAGGAATGGTCATTCCCATTATCGCAAGCACCGAGTCGCACAGGAAGGCTATGACAGGCCCCAGTATTGGTATCAGGCGCAGTGCCCCTATGATCAGCGCTATTGCGAGGAGCAGCACGAATATCCCGAGCAGGGACCAGAACTTGCTGCGCCCTATCGAGAAGCTCTTCCGTACAGCGTCAAGCGCTCCCTTGCCCTCTATCATAACGACAGCATAGGACTCGAAGACCAGAACCAGCAGCAGGATCTCCGCTATTATGCCTACGAGTATTAGCAGCACGGCCATCGGCACGCTGGAAGGGATCGAGACTATTGCCAGGCCGAAGAATACAAGGGCTGCGCCTCCCCTCAACACGAAGTTGATGATAGATGCGCCAAGTAGGCTCCAGTATCGTGATGCTGATTCGTGGAACGCGCTCCTCAGATCCGCGCTCTTCTTTCCCATTATCTGCTTCGCCAGGCTTATGTATGCGCCAGTGAAGAGTATGCTTATCAGCCAGATGATTATGACGGCCGCTGCTATAGAGGCTATGGAACCGCCTACCAGGGACCCTATCAGGTGCAGGGCGCTGCTCGCCGATATTGATGTGACATGAATTGCCGAGACTGTTGCGAGTATCTTGGGCAGCAGGCTTACAACGAGGAGAATTCCTATTATGCCTATAAGGATTATCAGGGCTATGTACGGCACTATGATTATCGGATTCTCCTTTATCATCTCAAATGACTGCCTTATTACGTCTACAGCTCCCATGGTCATCTATTCCTTGAACCTGAAGGCGAGTATGCCCCCTATTATCGAGAGTATGAACCCTATTATGAATCCTCCGTAATTGCTTGCCAGGCTTATCACCGAGAAGACTATGGCGATTATTCCGAGGTTCCTTGTCATTCCCGGCCTTTTCATCACCATTATCCCGTCTATGAGCAGTGCGATTCCCACGATTATCCCGACTATCGCGGAGAGCACAAGAAGCGGGATCTCAGCCGACATCACAGACATCACAGTGCTGTTTAGCGTGAGATTGTACCGGGCAAGCTCTGTTGCGTAGGCCCCTGGGTTTGAGATTATGCTCTGGATTCCGTAGTATCCGAAGGCGCTGAGTAGCCCTCCTACAAACACTACAAGGCCCCCGACTATCAAAAGTATGATGGCTGCTGTTGGTTTCTTGGCCTCTCCGCCGGTTCTGCCTATGCTGCCTGGCTGCGTGCTCTTTGACGACTGCCTATTTGACGACGATTTTGCCATGCCTGCACCATATCTTATAAAATGGCAAGGTCTAAATATGTGCTGAAACTTTTCCTACCCACTCGCTCAGCTTTTTTCTTGCGTCTCCCAGATAATGGTTGATTGTTGCCTTTGGCAGTTGCAAAGGAATTGAAAGCCTTGGACGGGTTACTCCTCTTCCCTTCTTACTACCTTGATTACCCCTGCCCTGGGGCTGAAGATGTCGCCGCTCCTCTCCAATTCGCTTATGTACCTTGTTGTTGTCGCCCTGTCCATCCCCTGCTTTTCCGCCTCGGTGAGCAGGTCCACTATCTTGGCGCCTCCTCCGTCTGTCGCCTCGTCCTGGAGCTTCTTTATTATCCCTATTATCGTGTTTATCCTGTTGACCTTCTCCCTTGGCATCCCTGTCAGAAGCGCGTCTATGTCCCTCCTGCCTCCCCTGTCCACCGCGAGGGTGTTGAGCATGTACTCGAATAGTGAGATTCCTAGCTGGGCGTCCCTCTCCTCTATGATGTTGGAAAGCCTCGACTTCGCGCTCGCCTCGGCCAGCCTCACCAGGCCCTCTATC